>JACMMA010000660.1 GCA_014379275.1 Armatimonadota bacterium
ACGGTTTGTGCGCCACACTCCCGAGCACTATCCGAGCGCTTTTGATCGCGTCGCCGTCCATCTCCATCGCGACCGCGACGGAAACCAGCGCATACGCGTACGACGCCCGCTCGCGCACCTTGAGGTAGTGCGAACGTCCGGTAAAGGCGGGTAGATCCACGGAGGTGATTAGCTCACCCGGTTCCAGAACGGTATCTTTTTGCGGCTCGTCGCCGGGAAGGCGATGGAAATCCTTGAACCGGATTGAGCGCGTGCCGCCGCCCGGCTTTTGTACCTGTACGGTGGCATCTAGCGCGGCGAGCGCGACACACATATCGGACGGGTGAGTGGCGACGCACTTCTCGTTCGCGCCGAGAACCGCGTGGACGCGGTTGATGCCTTCCCGTGCCGAGCAACCGCTTCCAGGCTCGCGTTTGTTACACGCCATCGCCGTGTCCCGGAAATACGGGCAGCGGGTCCTTTGGAGCAAGTTACCGGCGGTACTCGCCATATTACGAATCTGCGGCGATGCCCCGGCGAGAATCGCTTCCGCGAGTCCGGTGTATCGCTTCTGAACCTGCTCGTTATACGCGACATCGGTGTTCGAAGCGTTCGCGCCGAGTCGGAGTCCGCCGTCCGGGAGCGCCATGATCACCGAAAGCGGGACGCGCTTAATATCTATCAACGCGGTGGGGCGGTGGACGTCTTCCTTCATCAGATCGATCTGACTGGTTCCCCCGGCAAGAAACGCCGCATTTTTCTCTTTGCCGATACTCTCCAGTGCGCCCTGCACGGTCTGGGCGCGTTCGTAGCGAAATGGGTGCATTACTGTGGGTTCCTTTTCAAACGCGCTTCCCGCCGTCGCGGGCGGCTTTCACGGCGGCGAGAATATGCGGGTATGCGGCGCAGCGGCACAGGTTGCCGCTCATCCCTTCGCGTATCTCGGAGTCGCTTTTGGCGCGCCCCTCTCGGATCAGTGATACCGCCGACATAATCTGTCCCGGCGTGCAGTAGCCGCACTGGTAGCCGTCATAATCCAGAAAAGCCTGTTGCACGGGGTGTAGCTCGTCGCCTTTCGCCAGCCCCTCGATGGTGACGATTTCGGAGCCTTCCTGTTGGGCGGCGAGGGCGAGGCACGATAGCGCACGGTCTCCGTCGATGTGAACGGTGCAGGCGCCGCATTGACCGTGGTCGCATCCTTTCTTCGAGCCGGTCAGCCCGATATGCTCGCGCAGGGCGTCCAGAAGCGTCACCCGCGAATCCAGGTTCAGTCTGTGCATCTTGCCGTTGACGTTCAGATTGACCGGAAGCGTTGCGCCAGACGCGGTGGCGGCTTTCGTTGCTCCGTCCTGTGCCTCGGCGGGCGAGTTAGGAAACGCGGCAAGTGCGATCGCCCCGGCAAGCGCGGCGGCGATGAAATCGCGTCGCGTCGCCTGCCACACACCGGGTGCGGAATCTTTCTGCGATTCGACCGCCCCGGGTTGCATCGCCTGCAGTGCAGAAACGATATCGTTCACGCGCGGTGACGTTCCTTCCGCGGCAACATGGCTCCACCGGACGATCCCCTGAGCGTCCAGTACGAAGACCGCTCGCTTGCCGCGCACCCCGAACGATTCTGCCTCCGCGCCGTTCCGGTCGAGGTCTTGAAGTACCGGGATGGTCACCGCGTCATTGCCCGCGAATCCCAGCGCGTATTCATCGCTCTCCTGTCGGATATCGGTCAGCCGCCCGCCCGCGGAGTCGGGCGTTGTCGCAACCAGCGCGTTATACAAATTCGTCATCTGCTCCGCGTGTGCCGGGTCCCATTCCGTCGAGGAGAACGCAACGATGACGGGTTGCCCGCGTAGGCTGTGGAGCGTCCGGGGCGAGTCCGACCCGCTGTCGAGCGTAAAATCAGGCGCAATCGACCCGACGGAAAGAATATCGTATGTAAGTGTAGCTTGGGGGATTTCGGGGACGTCGTGCCGTTGATTCATTTCTCTTTTCCCTTTCCAGGATGTTTCTACATACCCGAAATGAAAGAAAACAGAACCTAACAAAGACCGAGTGTCCCACGATGTTCTTGCAAAGCCGTGGATAGCATTCCCGCCGAGACTCTGTTTCAGTTGCACTGTCTCATTGCCGCACATGGTGTCGGCAACGAATCGGTCTCGCTACCGCGTGCTGACGCCCGAAGTCTTTTTTCCTCTCGCCGGTCGACCTGAATCAAAGACGCACGTCGCGCATCCACTCCGGTTGCGGAGGATTTTTGTCCTGCTCGATGACCACCGTGGTTCCGGTCGGTCCCGTCAGCAGATAAACCCGGTCACAGGTTTTGAGCATCATGGAAAAGCCGTGCCCCATTGTGCCTGCCGTAGTGAAGCCTTTCTCCAGTGTCGCGCGGTGGACAAAATCCATGCTGATCCCGGTCCCCTTGTCTTTGATCCATACTTGGATACACGGCTGTCGGTCGACGCCATCCGGAACGCCGAAGCAAACGCTCCCTTCGCCCCCGCCCCCATGCACGACCGCGTTCATCCCTGCTTCGCCGATGGCGGTCATGAGATCCTGGCGTCGTCCTTCCTCGAAGCCGCTCGCGCTCGCCGTCGTGTCGGAGGCTAGGCGCAGGGCGCGGAGCGATCCTTTAGTGAGCGGAAATGGCCCGGCGGTCATCGGGAGTAGCTTCGGTAAGTCACCGTCGTCACCGCACAGTTGCAATTTGCCGTCGCTCACGGAGTACAGCACGTCGCGAACGAACCTCTGCTGTTTCATGACGGTCAGTAGCAGGGCGGCTTCCGCCCGCTCCGCCCGCAACCGCATCGCATTGCGAGCAATCGAACTGGAAATCGCCACTGTCAGCCGGGTCATCTGGCGCGGAGTTTTAACCACATAGTCGTCAAGCCCTTGCTTCATCGCGGTGACGGCGACCTCTTCCGAACCAGAGCTAGTGAACATGACCACCGGCAAGTCAGGATGACGCGCCTTAATTTTTCGCAGGACTTGTATGCCGTCGCTCCATCCCAGAGAATAATCGGTGACAGCCGCGTCGAACTCACCCATATTGAGTACTGCCTCCAACTCGTCGGGGTTTGTCACCTCCACCGCGTGAAAGTTCGGGTACTCTCTGCCGATAGCAATCCGCACCAGCTCACGGTCACTGGGCGTGTCGTCTATGAGCAGCAAGCGTAAGGAATTTGCGGTGTCCGTCATGGGATTTCATGTTTCCGGTGATCTATTGAATTCGAGCCGGTGAGTACCGAGCGAGCGGATCATCTCTTCGAGGGCGTCCATGTGCACCGGTTTTACCAGATACGAGTTCGTGTACGGGGCGTAAGCACTTTCGATATCACTTCGTAGTGCGGACGAAGTCAGCATCACCACGGGAAGAAACTTCAGGCCGGGTCCGCCCCGCAACCACCGCAGAACCTCCATGCCGCTCAGTCGTGGCAGTTTCAAGTCCAGCAACATCAACCGGCGGAGGGTACGGTGCGAGTAATTGCCACGTGCACTCAGATAATCTACCGCTTCCTCGCCATTAGAGACATGTGCGGCGGCTGGCAAGCCGCCGCGGCGTAATGCCCGCTGTAAAAGAAAAGCGTCGTTCGGATCCTCTTCCGCCATCAGGATTTGCGGTGCGGCAGAGACCAGGTCTCCGTCCATAGGAGTGGGTGTTTTTTCGGACATTGGTCTGTTTTACTTTAATGACAACAGTCGTCGCCGGGTAATTCGATAAAAAAACGCGATCCTGGAGTAGTTTTACCAGATTCTACGCCCGCCAAACCATTCATACGCTCGGCACCTTTGCGCACAATGGCGAGCCCGATGCCGGTACCCGGATAGGTTTCCACCCCATGAAGTCGCTCGAAAACGTGGAGGATACGTTCCCGGTGCGCCGGATCAATACCGATCCCGTTGTCCTCGACCCAGAACCGTATGCGTTGTCCGGTGACTTGTTCCGCGGACACGCGAATCCTCGGCACGGTTGGGGGAGGCACGAATTTTGCGGCGTTCGCGAGGAGGTTCGCGATCATCTGTACCAGTGTCGCCCGGTGCGCGCAGACGGAGGGCAAACCGTCGTCTATCACCAGAACGGCGGACACCGCTTGTAGCTCGGCTTGAACTTGCACTGTCGCCGCGCGTACCGCCTCCGTGAGCGCGACGGTCTCGCCCCGCAGATCGGCGCGGGAAAGGCGACTGTACGCGAGCAGGTCGGTGATCAGGCGATCCATCCGTTCGGCGGCTTCCGTCATCCGTCCGAGGTAGTCGCGCGCCTGCGCGGGTAATACGTCGCCGAAATCCTCCTCGATCACCTGCCCGAAGCCCTGCACGGCGCGGAGTGGGGCGCGCAAATCGTGCGACACCGAGTAACCGAACGCCTCAAGATCTCGGTTGGCTTCCTGCAACGCCGCGGTCCGCTCGTTCGCCGCCGATTCCGCACTGCGACTGGTTACCGTTTCCGTGAGTGCGCGACGTTTCTGCTCTATCTGCCAGACAATCACTCCGCCGACACCCGCGAACAAGCCGATGCGGACGTAGTCGCTGGTCTTGGCCGGAAGTAACGAACCCGAAGGCGCGATAAAAAACAGCCCGCCCGCGATCACACTGAGCGTGATCGCGAAAGCTCCCGACTGCCATCCGCCGTAGGATGCCGCCAATGTCACCGCGAGTATGAACGCAAGGAGCGGGGCGTCTTCACCGAGAAAAGGCGCGAGTGCGGCACGAATGACGAACGCCGTAGCGGTCGCCAGCAACGCCACGCCGAATTGTTGCCATCTGGTCACTACGCTACTATACCGGAATCAACAGAAATGAAACCGAATCGATATCCCAACGCCTCTATTCCGTAATCTTAGAGGCGGCTACGGAGTTGACACAGTTTTTTCAGGCGTCTCGGGACGGGGGCGGACCGCGTGCACGACGGGCCAGGTGGCACGCTTGGGATCACGGTACAGTCCGATTTTTCCTATCGGAATCGCTTTGAAACCGATCTTGAAAGCGGGCGAGTCTTTACGTAGTCTGAAATCTCCCTTAGCCACGTCGGCTAGCCGGGGATCACCTTCGGTGAAGTTGTCCTTCATCACGGCATATGGGATTGCCGCACGCTCGATGTTGCTCCATTTCCCCCCAACCGCGATGTTGCGAACGACCCGCGTCCCCCTGGGTGCCATCGGGTCATCCTGAAGTAGCGTGAGCAATTCCGGATACCGGCTACGCCAGGGTTCACTCTGATAGGGCATTTCGTTAAGCCTTTGCGTCAGATTCGCCCTGCCACTAGACCGCCACTCCAATCCCCGCGCATCCACATTTATTGCCGGGCTACAGTCGATAAACAGATTGTTTTCCACGACGTTATCGCGACCGCCGCCCAGAAACGCAGCGCGAGGTACCTGGTAAAACACGTTGCCGTGGATCGTCGCCGATGAAAAGTTATCGTCGAGATAAACGCCCATGCATCCGCGCCCTTCTCTGCCGTAAACGTGATGGAGGTAGTTGTAGCGAATTTTGTTGCCCCGCATACTCCAGTCCTGCCCGGCGTAGATCATTCCGGCATCGTTGCTTTCCAGTAAAACGCTATGAATTTCGTTGAACTCGATCAGATGATCATTCCCGATCAAGCCGATAGCCAGATGCGGTGCATCGTGAATCAGGTTGTGCCGGACGCGGTTGCCCACGCCACCAAGCCGCACTCCGGCGTTGTAAACGGGGTTCCAGCGGCTGTAATCGTGAATATGGTTGTTTTCGGCGTAAAGATTACCGGGGGTAAGTGTCTTTCGGTCGCCGCCGTCTAAATCAATGCCACCATCGCCCGTGTAATAAATATCGCAACCCACGACCCCGCTGTTTTTCGCTTTCAGGACACGGACACCCCAACTGCCGACGTTGCGGATCGTACAGGTGCGGACGTGAACATTATCCCCGCCCTGAATCATAACCCCGGTATCCTGCGCCGCTTCCAGCGTCAGACCACTCAAGGTGACATAGGAAACATCGTTCATTGTCACCAGCGTTGGAAGAACGGAAATCGAGGGTATTTCTGATTTGAGCGGGGTCGTGGGCCAGAAATAAAGGATGTTATTAGCGTGATCGAGGTACCATTCGCCGGGCTTGTCCAATTCCGCAAGGATGTTGAATGCGTAATACCACTGTCCCACGCGGTATCCCCACTCATGATCCGGTTTAGCCAGCGTGATAATACGCTTCGTCGTATCGATGGTTTCGAGCCGTTGCCGCTGGTCTGCCCAGTCCAATGCCCAGAACCCGTGCAGCCATATATCGCTCTCTCCCGCCCAACGGGACGGTCGGTCGCCTTCATAAACTATCTTGCCCACTTCATTCCCACGCGCACCGTAATCATCCACCGGATGTGCCCCGATGACATCGACAACCCGTGCCGGCCCGTCGTTCGGCCAGCGAGCCAGTGTCATCGGCTTGTCTTGACAAAAGAGTTCCACACCGGGCTTGGATTGTCCCCACTGGGCACTCCCCTGGACCCCAGGTAGGTTTCTCAGACCCCGTTCCCCAAGATTAATCTGCCGGACGTTTGCGCGTGCGCCTGGTTCCAGTCGTGCGAGTACTGCCTCATCGGTTACCGGTTTCCAATCCTTTAGCTGGCGTCCCCCGACAAGGCGGACCTGTTCACCGCGCCGCGCACGATACTCGATGGGAGATCGGGCAGTCCCGGAATCTTCCGCCTCCAGCGCGAAGGTTTTTGCCAACTCATAAACACCGCCCGCGATTTCGACGTTCACCCCATCGGCAGGGAATTTCCCCCGTTTCCTAAGTTGGCGAATTTCATCACGTGCACGTTCTAGAGTGGCAAACGGACCATCCGTGTTTTTCGAATCGGGGACGCGGCCATGCCCCGACCACGAATCCTGCCCGGTGGGGGAAACATACAGCGTTAACGCCTGTGCCGGTAAAATTGCGAGCAAGGCTGTCGGCGTGATAGCCGTCGCTACCAACAAGGGTAAACGGTACTTCATACAGGATGATGTCCTTATTTTTCCAGGGAGCGCAGGGTGATCAGGTCCAGCGGTTGCACATTGGGAACGACGACGACGCCGTTTCGCATGACCACGTTTTGTAGTGCGACGTCGTTCACGTTGCTGTTGCTACGGCGAACCGCGAAGCGCATCTTTTTTCGTTTCGCCAGTTCCGGGATACGCACTGTGACGCGGAACGTCTTCGCGGAATATCCGCTGTTGTGTAGCGCGAAGTTTTTCGGGTCTTCCGCATCGCTGAAGGAAGGAGCGGTATAGTTGGACAGCCCTATAGCCCAGGTGCCGTCGGGGTTCCTGCCGATGGCGGCGTTGATGCGCGGCTTTTTCCCGTAGGTATACGTCATTTCCCCTTCCCGGTCGCTCGTGCTATGGCGGAGCGTTGCGCCGACATCGAAAGTCCGGGAAAGCTGATGGTAGTAGGCGTATTTCTGAAAGCGTGTTATCCGAAACGGCGACGCGTTGTAAGCAAGGATACGGGTTGCATTGTCCTTCGGGTCGGCCTCCTCGAAGCCGATGAAGTGCATCCAGTGTGTCACGCCGTGATTGAGGTCGTTCAAAAAGCGTGATGCGACCGAGGCACCGCGTAGCGCATCGCCGGGCGCTTCCGGTCCGATGTCGCTCGCTTCCGTCATCCAGTACGGTTTCTGCCCGAAAGAACGCCCTGCCATCGCTTCCGTTGCCGCGTTGTTGTAGGAGTGGGTCGCGATACCGGCAAGGGCACGCCACGCGGCGGAGTCCGCATGGATGCTGTCCACGACGCGGTAGGCGTCCTCGCTACAGTTGGCGGACTCGGGCGCGATGATTTGTACCGCCTTCAACCCACGGGCATCGAGCGCCTGTCGGAACGCTTTCATCATCACCGGCCACTGCGCGTCCGAAAACTTCACCGGGCGGTCGTTCGGCTCGTTCAGAATGCCGGAATGGTTGATCAGTATTCCGGTCTGTTTTTTGAAATCCAGAATGAAATCGGCGAGTATGGCGGCATAGCGCGGGATATCCGACTCCTTGATATATCCTTTACCGTCGTTCATATCGGCGGGCAGATACTCGGGAGCCAGTAGCAAGTCTTTCGCCCCCGCCGCCATCACGGCTTGCAGTTTGCCGGTCTTGAAAAAACCGTCCACATAATAGGAGACGGGTTCGGCACCGGGATGGATCCAGAGACGTACGCTACGGAAGCGGCTATCGCGCCAGATGCTGTTCGCCATCTCCGCCGTCTGCGCGGGCGTCACCTCCGCGTTATACCGGGATGAAGGGACCCACGGGAAGATACTGGCTCCCAGACCGGCGAACTTCTGCCGTGTTTGCGTTCCCGCCGTGATAGTGATCGCGGACGAATCTGTCGCGGTTTCTGCCGCGAAGGCATGGCGGGGGAGAGCGGCACAAAGTAGTGCCAGAGCAACCACCCGGATTCCCGATAAATACGCAATAGTACGCTGATTCATGGTAAGCGGAACGCTACGGCTCTCCCTGAGCACGGATGCTTTCGATAATCTTCGGCTTGGCGGATTCGGGGATGGTCGTGCTGATTCGAACCGCACTGACCTTCTGCTCGACCTCGGTGGCGGTGAGCTTCGCTAACCCTTTGCTATTCGTGTTGCTGCCTTTGGCGGCGGAGACCGTTTGGGGTGCCGCTTTGGGCGGACTGCATCCCGTAGCGCCGGCTAGCAAGGTTAGAATGATTGCCGAGAGAGCGGCTCCCATTCTGAAGCCAGGACTACCCTCGACAGAGTGATATGACCGCATTGAAACCTCCATTTCGAGCGGCATATCGTGGCGCAGTGATGCGCCACGGTATGCCTGCTTACTTAGTCGTTTTCTTTCAATGTCCAGAACCCACGCGGGTCTGTTACGGTACCGGTACCGACAGTCGCTTCGGGGCGATACCATTTCACGTGACCATCGGCGAACATGTAATTCCACCCGAGGTTGTGCAACGGCTTGATCGTCTCCGACGCCGCGCAGGGTGACCAGTCATCGGCACTGACGCAGTTTTGTCCCAGGTTGCCGCTCGGACGTAGAACCCAGGATGTATTTTGCCCGATGACGTTTGTTTTCGCCGGCTTTTCTGCCAGAACCAATGTCGTGGTAGGGCTGGGGAAGTCCGCGAGCGGCCGTCCCGGGAAATACTTCCCGCCGGGGCAATCCGTGTCCCAGGTCCAGGCGGCTGCCTGATCGCCGGTCGGGTCCCAGTAATAAACGGCGGCGTAGCTGTTGGGACTATCGCCCGAGCCCACCTGGTTACGCGGCGTGCTATCGTTGGGGCAGGTATACAGTGTCGCGGTCTTCATCGAGGGACCGTAGGCACTCATTACGTAGGATGAGAGCAACTGGGTGTAGTCGTTCGCGGGGGTGTTCGAGCAGTACGAACGGGCGTACGGCATTGTTTCGTCGTAATCCTGAGCGTACATCTGGAAGCCCATCGAAATCTGCTTCTGGTTGCTAAGACAGACAGTTTGTCGCGCCTTGTCTCGTGCTTGCGCGAACACAGGAAAAAGTATCGCTGCCAGGATAGCAATAATTGCTATAACAACTAGCAGTTCGATCAGAGTGAAGCCCGCAGACTTGCGGCGTCCGGCGCGAAGCATCGTTGCTGTTAAGTGGTTCGAGTTCATAGAACATTTCCTTTCGATCACAAACGTTGATATGGTCAATCAGACACAGTCTCTGGGGCAAAGTAGCGATCCGCAATCAAGCGGAGGACGCGGGCGGTGGCCCGACACTGGCATCACTTTCCGGGCGGGTGAACGGCACGACCACCGGCGGTTGCGGTTCGTGCCCCGCGCTTGACAACCGGGCCAGCAGCATCCGCACTGCTTCCTGGCCCACCGCGTACACCGGAATACGCCACGAAGTCACGAGGACGCCCGCCTCGTCGGCGCGCTGCTCGCTGAACGTCATGATGGAAAAATCCCTCGGTGCCTGCAACCCGTGCGAAGCCGCCAGAAACACGAAGTAGTTCGCGATATAGGGCATGTAAGCAACAATGGCAGTGGGACGCGTACCTGCCGCCTCTGGACCCCAGATAGGACTCCCCTCCGCCCACTCCTCGGGCGGCACAACCGTGGTACGGGCACCGGGCACGTTCGGCGTAGGGAAGCGCAGTATCTGCGGTGACAGCCCTGCGGCTAGCATAGCCGCTTCGTAACCGTTGCGCCGGTCGGTGGCGCTGTAATGACCTTCCGCGTTTTCGTTGATGGCGTACGCGATCCGCCGATGCCCCAGTGCCAGTAGTTGCCCGGTCGCCGATCTTCCCGCGGCGAAATCATCCGGCCAAACGGCGTTCACTTCCTGCTTCGTGTTGATCCAGACGGAAGGGATCCGTGTGTCATTTATCGTTTGCAGAAACGACGCCGGGATATCGTAGTTGTAATTGACAAGCAGCCCATCCGCCATCCACTCGCGTAGTATTTTGGGGACGGCCTCTTCCGATTTCAGTTTTTCATCGGAAACGCGTGCCAGGGTCAGGTGTAGATTATGCTCCGCCAGGGCATCATCGATCCCTTCGTAAAGTGTGCCGGGCAAAGTACTGCGGTGGGGCGTACTGCTGCTGAGCAGGATCGCGATGCAACCGAAGCGCCCGGTCCGAACCGCCTTCGCGAACGCATTCGGGCGATAGCCCAGTTCGCGTGCGGCGGAAAGCACCAACCCGCGTGTCGAGGAGGAATGACGTTGCGCACCGACTCCGGTTCCGCCATCGCCGATGATTCGGCTCACCGTGCGAATGGATAGTCCGGTTCGTTCCGCAATCTGTTTCAGGGTTGCCGTCGCCATTGTTTCGTCTTCGTTAGCCTCTGCGCCAACGATGGCACTAATGTACCATACGTATGCCATCGTTGGCAATAGAGCGCGAATAGTTTTTGCTGACCCGGTTTCGACCGAAAAAGTCCCGGCTTTTTTGGAAAGCCGGGACTGTTCGTAAGCATTTCTTCTTTGCTGTCGTGCTACGGCCCCGACGTGCATTCCCAGGTAACGGACTGCCCGGCGGGCAGAGACGAAACGATGTAAAGTAAGCGACTCGTCTGAGTCGGCGCTGCTTTGATTACGGACACCGTGTTTAGGCTCTCGGATGTCACACGGACCGGCACGGGCTGTGTCGTGCCCCGTTTCGCGTCCAGCACGAACGCTTTTAACGTCGCGGATGTCGTTTTGGGGGCGGTAATGCGAACCGAGCGTGAATCGCCGATGTAGGCGAAGCCTAGAGCCGCTGGAGTGGTTGGTTTCGTATCGGAGGCACCGGCGGGCGGCTGCGAAATGATGAGATAGCGGCCACCACTTTGCGGTTCGATACGAACAAGCGGCGTCAAGCTTACCCAATCGTTCTGCCCGCCGGGGTCTTTGCCACCCATCACATCGCGCATCCAGGCGAGAGTGCGGGCGGCGGTCGATATCGGCGTCGGGCGCACGCGGCGGTAGATACGCAACCGCGTGCCGTTTTCCATGGCGAACGACTCCGGCGACGA
>JACMMA010000661.1 GCA_014379275.1 Armatimonadota bacterium
TCACGCCGGAGGAACAAAATCCCCCGAACTGCTCCTCGGAATTCCCAGCACCGGACGACCGGCGGCGATGTGGTGTCCCGCTTTGCCCGCTAAGCGGTGGCAGACGCGCCGCGCTTCCGGCGCATTCGGTGCTGGGACGCGAGAACGATCCGCTCTTTTAGGACATCAAGTCGTTGACGATGTCATCCTGTGTGCCGTCGCGGTGTATCCAGAACTTGTCAACGCGCAATTCGACGTGGAGCCATGTCCAACGAATACTCTGGTGGCCGCGTTTCCGGTCGAACACGGTCAGCGTGTGTTCCTTATCCGCGCCGTAAACACGTGCTTATATCGTGCAACTGCCGGTGAACAAAGTCGTCGTGTCGCCACCCACCCAAATAGAGCCGTCTCCATCTTGACTGATGTGAATGCGCCCGGCACGTCCGAGGCGCGTACCCTGGGAAGCCATATACGGTGCCCTGGCCCGGCCCGTCGCCAGAAGCCATTGCGCGGTCGACGCATTGAGACTTCCAGTAACGGGATCCTCGGTCAATCTTCCGTGGTGATCTGTGAAGAAGGCACGGAGTTCGAACTCTGGCTTGCCGTCACCGTTGTTTTCGGCAACGTACGGACCGACGATACCGATATCGACGCGCGCGAAGGGGCCGGGGGCGGGCTCGACAGCAAGCACATCCTCCGCCGATTCCAGGAGAACGACCACCCAACCGGGACCGTTATCCGCCCAGTGCGCGTCAACGACTTGGGATCGTTTGATACGCAACACCTGGATAATATTCTCAAGTTCGGCCTCGGTAACGGGGCCGGAACGGATAAGGGGCGGCGCGGCGAAGGCGAGTGCTCTTTCGCCCTGGCGGATGGCAACAAGTCCTGCCCCACACTCCTGTATGATTCGATTCGCACGGCGGGGTACGCCCCCCGCGGCAAGCCACGCATGGCAACACCCGAGCGTCGGATGACCCGCAAATGGCATCTCCCGGTCCAGCGTAAATATGCGAACCCGGTAGTCTGCATCGCTTGTGGTCGGGGCGAGCAGGAACACTGTTTCGGAAAGATTTAACCACCGGGTGATTTGTTGCAGGACGTCGGTAGCCAAGTTATCCGCGTCAAAAACGACGGCGACCGGGTTTCCCATAAAAGCCTGGTCGGAGAAAACATCCACGAGTTGAAAACGATGATTCATCGGTTGATCTCCTTTTTCTAGGAACACCTGCCGGGAGCAATTCGATCTGCGTGAAGCCGCTTCTGTTACACCGCCAGCCGCACCATCGTCACGCCCGCGCCGCCGTCGTCGGGGTGGGCGAGGTTGTAAGCGGCGATGCGGGTGTCGGTTTTTAGCGATTCCCAGACCGCTTTTCGCATCTGGCCGGTCCCCTTACCGTGGACGACACGGACATACTCCAGGCCCGCCGTGAACGCGTCGTCGAGGTACTTTTCGAACCGGGGCAGGGCGACATCGGTTCGTAGCCCGATCAAAGAGATTTCTGCCGAGATCGTTGTCGCTTTTTCCATCGCCACGGCGGCAGCGTTGCTACTGTTTTTGTGTGCCGGGGTGTCATACTTTACCGGTTGCCCGCCACCGACCCGAAGTGCGGACATGGGCACTGTCACCCGGATCATGCCGACCTGTACCAGTGCTTCCTTGCCGTCGGAATCCTCCAGCACCTCGCCCTGCGCGGAGCCGAGCGATAGGACACGCACCTTGTCACCCTTTTTCAACCGCTTCGGCATATCGGCTTCGTCCAGCACGATCGGCGCGTTCTCGAAGCCGATGCCACCGATCAGGTCTTCCGACGTTTCCTTCATCCGCTTGCGCGCCGACTGGGTTTTGCGCCCCTCCTTGCCGATGCGCCGCAGTTCGCCGATGATGTTCTCCATCTTCTCGGTGTTGCGCCGGATCAGCACCTGCGCCTCGCGCGTCGCCCGCTCCTTCGCCTCGCTTCGGAGCACTTCCAGGTCCCGCAAACGTGCCTCGTATTTCGCCTTCAAATCGTCCAACTCGCGCGACAACCGCTCCGCTTTGCGCTTCTCGTCGTCCGCGATACGCTTCGCCTTTTCGAGTCGCTGCATCACCTGTCCGGCGTCGATGTCTGTCTGCGACTGGTTGTTCGTCGCGTCCTCGACCACCGCACGCGGCATCCCGAGACGACGCGCGATATGGAACGCGTTCGACGAGCCGGGGACGCCCTGGAGCAGACGGTACGTCGGGCGCAGGGTTTGCGGGTCGAACTCCACGGCGGCGTTCTCGATCCCCTCGACCAGATACGCGTACTCTTTCAGTTCGCCGTAGTGCGTGGTCGCGATCACGCGGGCGTTGTGCTTGAGCAGATAGGATAAGATCGCCTTCGCGAGTGCCGCGCCCTCGCCGGGGTCGGTGCCCGCGCCGATCTCGTCCATCAGAACCAGAGCGCGGGTGCCGGTCTGCTTTAGAATGCGGACGATGTTCGTGATATGCGCCGAGAACGTCGAAAGGCTCTGCGCGATACTCTGTTCGTCGCCGATGTCGGCGAACACCTGGTCAAAATACGCGAGTTCGGTTCCCATCGACGCAGGTACCTGCATCCCCGCCTGTGCCATCAGGGTGAACAAACCGACCGTTTTCAGCGTCACGGTCTTGCCGCCCGTGTTCGGTCCGGTAATCAGCAGGGTTTTGTACTTGTCGCCGAGGGTGAGGGTGGTCGGGACGACGTTGTCGGGGTTGAGGAGCGGGTGTCTGCCTTCGCGGATGCGGATGAAGCCTTTGTTGTTGAACGCCGGTTCCGTACAGTTCATGTCGCCCGCGAGCCGGGCTTTGGCGTGGGCTAAATCGATCCCCGCGATGACCTCGCACGTGCCGTGTATCTTCTCGCCCTGCTTCGCGACCAGTGCGGTGAGTTTGGAAAGGATGCGCTGGATCTCCTGCCGCTCTTTGCCTTCCACCTGACGCAGCTCGTTGTTGAGTTCGACTACCGGCATCGGCTCGATAAACAGCGTCGCGCCGGACGCCGACTGGTCATGCACGATGCCCTTGATCGCGCTTTTATATTCGGCTTTCACCGGCAGACAGCGGCGGTCGTCGCGGAGCACGATCAGCGGGTCCTGGAGCATCGCGCGGAAGTTGCCGGAAAGGTACTGATTCAAGCGGTCATCGACGCGGCGGGCGAGAACCCGGACCTGCGAGCGGAGCGAGCCAAGTGTCGTGGACGCCGAATCCTGCACCGTGCCGTCACGCCCAATGGCGTTCTCGATCTCGCCCATGAGCGGCGGAAAATCGCTGATCGCCTTCGCGCGGTCGGCGAGGAGCGGTGCCTTCGCGACGTGGCGCACCAGAAACGCTTTGAGACGGGAGCCGTTCAGCAGTGTCGACGCGATCTGCA
>JACMMA010000662.1 GCA_014379275.1 Armatimonadota bacterium
CTTCGCGGTCACCAAAAAGGAACGGGACTATCGCGGTCAACTCGCGGTCGCCGGGGGTTACGCGTGCGACTGGTAGATATTATGGAAAAGAATTACATGCGAATCACAAACAAGTTGACCATAGCGAGCGTGGTTCTGACGTTCTGTATGATCGGGGGTTTCGGTTGCGCGAGAGAAGAGCCCGTGGCACCCGCGCCGCCGCCCGCCGCCCCCGCCGCCCCGGCGACGAACACTGCGGCAGATACAGAGTCGCAGAAAGTACAAACGGAAGACGAGGCGGCGGCGAAACGCGCCCTTTGAAAGAGAGTATTCCGCTTCACACCGCCCGCCGTCGCACTGACGCGGGCGGTTTCTTTTTCGGCGTTCGGTTACAACCAAAGGCGATAAGCGCGTCTTGACAAAATACCCCGCTGGCGTCTACAATCACGCGGTTATCACGCGACACCATACTCCGTCGTGGACCCGATTTACCGCGCCGCATAATAGAGTGTATCCGTGGCGCGGGCATGAAACGTAAGCGAGGATTACAAAACTATTATGTCTGCCGCCACTGATGAGAATAAACCGACCCCGCAGGTTGCCAAAGGTCTCGAAGGCATCGTCGCCGCCGCAACCAATATCGCCGAAGTGGACGGCGAAAAAGGCAAGCTGACCCTGCGCGGGTACGACATTTCCGAACTTTCCGGCAATGTCCAGTTTGAAGAAGTCTGCTATCTGCTCTGGAGCGGTAAACTGCCGAACCAAGCCGAGTTCGACGCCCTGAAAAAGGAGATGCAGACCGCGCGTGCCCTGCCCGCCCCGGTGATCGACGCGCTGAAAGCGTTCGCGCCGCATGCCGAGGGGATGCACGTTCTGCGCATGGGCGCGAGTCTGCTCTCCATCGGCGACGACACCGTGGACAGCCTCGATATCGAAGGCTCCCGCCGACGCGCGGCGCGGCTGCAAGCGCAGATCCCGGCGATCGTCGCGCATTCCTACCGCATCAAACAGGGCAAGGCGATTGTGGAGCCGAAGCCGGAGCACGGTCTTGCTGAAGGCTTCCTGTACATGCTCGAAGGCGAAGAACCCTCCACCGCTCGCATCGCGGGGTTGAACGCTTACCTTGTCGCGGTCGCCGAACACGGTTTGAACGCATCGACATTCACCGGGCGCGTCGTGACCTCGACCGACTCCGACATGGTATCCGCGCTGACCGCCGCGATCGGTGCACTCAAAGGTCCCAAGCACGGCGGCGTGCCCGGTCCGGTGCTGAAGATGCTACAAACCATCGGGACGCCCGACAACGCGGACGCATTCATCCGGGGCGAAATGACCGCGAACCGGCGTATCATGGGCTTCGGACACCGCGTCTACAAGGTGCGTGACCCCCGCGCCGAATTGCTTTCCGATGCCGCCGCGACCATGGCGCAAACTACCGGTGACGAGAACGTCAATAACCTGCTCACGCTGACCAAAGCGGTCGAAGACACCACCGTGAAAGTCCTCGCCGAACTGAAACCGGGGCGCGACCTGTACGCGAACGTCGAACTGTTCGCCGCGCTGATTCTCCACGCGGTCGGCGTGCCGTCGGAACTGTTCACCCCGATTTTCGCCATCGGACGCACGTCCGGATGGACGGCGCACATGATCGACCA
>JACMMA010000663.1 GCA_014379275.1 Armatimonadota bacterium
ATAGGCTTGTACTACAACACGAAACTGTTCGAGGAGGCGGGCATCGTCGATGCACAAGGAAAAGCGAAGCCGCCGACCACCGAAGAAGAGTTCCTGTCCGCCGCGAAAGCGTTGACGCGCGACACAAACAAGGACGGCTTGTCGGATCAGTGGGGCTTTGTTCTGACATGGCAACGTACCAACTTCCTGACACTTATCGGGCAGTTCGGCGGTTCGCTCCTGAGCGACGATCTGAGCCGCGCGGCGATGAGTTCCCCGGCGGGTATCGCCGCAATCTCGTGGATGCATGACTTGATATTCACGCACAAAGTCGCGCCCCGGCCGGAAGGGATCGACGCCTGGCTGACGTTCCGGCAAGGCAAAGCGGCGATGGCATTCGAGGGAATTTACATGCTATCGTCGCTCGAAGGGCAGAAAGAACTGGCGTACGCCGGTGCCCCGGTCCCCCTGCTCGGCGAAAAACGTAGCGCGTGGGGCGGCTCGCACTTGCTGGCACAGCCTGCCGCCGCGAGTGACGAGACGGCGGAAGCCTCCTGGCGGCTGATGCGCTACCTTTCCGATCACAGTATCGAGTGGGCTAAGGGCGGGCAGGTTCCGGCGCGAAACGACGTGCGCCGCTCGCCGGAGTTCGCCGCGCTACCCGTCCAGGCGGCGTTCGGCAGTCAGATAGAGGATGTCCAGTACGAGCCGCTCAGTCCGCGCACCAACGCCCTGTTTCAGTTCGTAGACCCGGCAATCGAGGCGGTGTTACTCAACCTGCAACCGGCAGAAGCGGCGATGCAGGATGCCGACCGGCGCATCAACCAGGTATTACAGCGACCATGACGGCAAAAAACACGCTCACCGGCTGGCTATTCGCCCTGCCGCACTTGATTCTTTTCACCGTTTTTCTACTCGTCCCGGTCGTTTACGGGTTCTGGATCTCGCTCCACAACTGGCATATTCTGGCGCAGACGCATCCTTTCGTCGGATTCAGCAACTACCGCGCCGCCCTGGCGGATGACATTTTCTGGGTCGCGGCGCGAAACACGGTTTATTTCGTCTTGCTGATCGTGCCGCTCGGAAACATCGTGTCGCTCCTGCTCGCGCTCGGCATCCACGGCTTGAAGCGCGGGGCGACATTTTATCGGGTCGTTTTTTACCTCCCGGGAGTCATTTCCATCGCCGTGGTCGCGGTTTTATGGCGGTGGCTGTACAACACGCAGGCGGGGTTATTGAACCTGAGTGCGGGCGCGCTCGTAACGAGCTTGCGCGAATGGGGGCTTCCCCTCGCCCCCTTTCAGCCGGTGGCGTGGCTATCCGATCCGCAGATCGTGATGATCGCCATCGTCTTAATGACGGTCTGGTGGACGGCGGGCGGCAATATGGTTTTGTATCTGGCGGGCCTGGGCGGGATTTCCAGCGATTACTACGAGGCGGCGCGCATCGACGGCGCAAACTCCTGGGCGCAGTTCCGACACATCACCCTGCCACTTCTCGCGCCGACGATCCTGTTTTGTCTGGTTATCTCGGTGCTCGGCGCATTCCAAATTTTCGGGCAGTCGTATGTGCTGTTCGCGCCGGGATCGGGACCGGCGCGTTCCGGTCTGACGCTGGCACTCTATATGTACCAGCAAGGATTCAACCAATACGAGATCGGCTACGGCGCGGCTATCGCCTATCTGCTTTTCGCGGCGGTGCTACTGGTGACGGTGTTCCAGTTTCGACTCTTCAGCGGCGGCGATCAATCGAAGGACGGGCAATAGAACCATGTTGCGCAATATCACGCAATTTCGCAAGGAATGGCAACCGGGATTACGACTTCTGATGTTTGTCGGGACGGTCTTGTTCTTGATTCCGGTGCTATGGATGCTATCCACTGCGCTCAAAACGCCGGAAACGATCGTCCGTGATCTGGCGTCCCTGCGCTGGCTACCGCGCCCGATGACATTGCAGAACTTTCAGTATATCCTCGGCAAAGCGGAGGAGTTTCCGGTCTGGCGGTGGACGGCGAACAGCGTCTTTATTTCGCTGGCGACGACCGCACTCGTGCTGATCGTAGACGCACTCGCGGCGTTTTCGTACGCGCGGTTGAAGTGGAAGGGGCGCGACACCGTGTTCGCCGTTTTGCTCGCGACGATGCTGGTTCCCGGTCAAGCACTGCTGATACCGGCGTACCTGCTCATCCGCTCTCTGGGCTGGTTCGATAGTTACGCCGCGCTGATTGTCCCGGCGGGGGCGGGAACGTTCGGTGTGTTTCTGTTGCGTCAGTTTTTCGCCGCGATTCCGATCGAGTTGGAGGAAGCGGCACGGATGGACGGGTGTGGTCCGCTGGGAATCCTGCGCCACGTGATCCTGCCGCTCTCGCTCCCGGCGTTCGCCGCGCTCGGCATCTTCACATTTATCGCGACATGGAACGCGTTCGAGGGTCCCCTGCTCTTCACCGACAGTCTGGAAATGCGAACGCTCCCGATCGGTATCTCGATTTTTCAGGGTCGTTACAACACGGAATACGGTCCGATGATGGCGGCGGCGAGCCTCGCCGCTGTGCCGGTGATCATCGCGTTCCTGCTGTTCCAGAGGCACATCATCCGGGGAATCTCGCTGACCGGGATCGCGGGGCGGTAGCGGGGGCATGCGGACATTAAAATGTTCCGCAATCGGAATTACTATGCAAACATCACGAAAAACAAATCTTTTCTTAATGACACTCGGGCTGATACTCCCCGGCTTCCTGAT
>JACMMA010000664.1 GCA_014379275.1 Armatimonadota bacterium
GCCGTACTGTTGCGGCTTCCCCACGCAAGATCGATGCCGATGTAACGCATTGATTGACAATACCATGATACGTTTAAAAATTTGTATGCCGGGTATTCACTGTCTGGTGAAATAAATTTTAATCGGGCAACGGATTCACCGAACACGCCCGCAGGAGTATACAATACTATGGAACGAAAGAAGGATTCTATACTGAATCAAAGCGGTTCTTACGGCACGACGTCAGACACGGATTTAACCACGTCCCCTACCACAACTGACGCCGACCTTCTAAACACCGACGAAAACACCGTTTCTGGTACCCCGCTTCGCTCGGACTTAGAGACAGGTATGGACTCCGATATGAGTGCGGGAGCCACTTCCGGCCCCAACTTCATGGGCAACAGGGACTCCGATACGGACTCCGGCTTGCCGTTCTCAACCACAGGAGTAAACGACACTTACTCGATTCCTGGCGCTATTAACGAAGACAAGAAGCCGTTAGACGCTGCTAAGGATACATTGGGCGAAGCGAAAGACGCGTTCGCGTCCGCCACGGATGCGGCGAAGACCCAGGTTGGCGAGATGGCTGAGCAAGCCAAATTGAAGGTCAGCGAGCTAACCTCTCAGGCGACTGACAAGGTCAAAGAGCAACTCGGCGGTCAGAAGGATAAAGCGGCGGAAGGCTTGACGGCGATCACGGGCGCGATCCGCCAGAGTGCGACCACGCTGGAAGAAAAGGGACAAACCCCCATCGCGGACGCGGTAACCGGCTTCGCTGGGCAGATCGAGAATTTCACGGGCTATCTACAGGGCAAAAGCATCGATGAATTGGCGGAAGATGTTACGACCTACGCCAAGCAAAACCCGCAACTGTTTGTGGGGGGCGCGTTTTTGCTCGGCATGGCGCTCGCACGCTTCTTGAAATCCTCCGGTCGGAATAGCACGGGAAATAATGGCACGGGTTACTACAACACCTCGACCGTGACATCGGGTAGCAATAGTTTTGGGAGCACTCCCGTGATCCCGCCGTATACCGGCACCACCACTTATAATCCGAGCAAGACGACCTACAACACGGGTACGACTCTCGGGGGGACGAGCACCGATTATTCCAGCACGAACCGTGGGTATGACAGCACCGACGGGACGGTCATTTAAGGAGAGTAAATATGGCGGTAGAAGTGCAAACGGGAGCTTCGTCGTTCGCGACGGCGAGAAACGCCCCACAACAGGAAGAGAAATCGCTAGGTGAACTGTTCAGCGACTTGACCCGCGAGTCGTCGAATCTGGTGCGCCAGGAAGTAAACCTTGCCAAAGCGGAACTGACGCAAAAAGCCGCGAAAGTCGGCAAAGATGCGGTGTTGATAGCGGCAGGTGGTTTTATCGCCTATGCAGGTGCACTCGTATTGTTCGCGGCTGTCGTCGCGTTCCTCGTCGAAGTGGCGAACATGCCCGTATGGGGCGCGGCATTACTGGTGTCGTTGATCGCGCTGATCGGCGGCGGCGTACTGGCAATATCCGGTATAAACGCGCTGAAAAAGATCGACCCGACACCGCATAACACAATCGACACCTTGAAGGAGGACGCACAGTGGGCGAAACAACAACTTTAGAGCGACCCGATAGCGATGTATTTCCTCCGGCGACTTTCGAAGAGTCGGTGGTCGAGACGTCCCCAGAAATCGAAGCAACCAAGGCGAATATCGAGCACACCCGTGCTGAGATGAGCGAAACGATCAACGCGATCAAGGAGCAACTGTCTCCCAAGCGTTTGGTCGAGGACGCGAAAGAGGCCGCTTCCGAGGCAGTCGCTGAAAAAGTGACCGAAGTCAAGGATGCGGTTATGGATAAAGTGTCCGATATCGCACATGGTGCGAGCGACATCGCACATAACGTCGTCGCCTCGGTAACGGGTGCCGCGCATTCGATCGGCGACAAGGTCGCTGAACTCACCGGGAATGCCAAAGA
>JACMMA010000665.1 GCA_014379275.1 Armatimonadota bacterium
CAGGAAAAGTATCGCAGCGAGAATGGCGATAATGGCTATAACGACGAGCAGTTCGATCAGGGTAAAAGCACGGGGGGTGCGCTTCATCATTTGGTTTTTTCTCCGGGATTGTTTCAATCCGCTTCCAATAGTCATGGGAATGAGGCGGGTTCCTTGCGGGTCCGCTGTCCATTCCAGTCTTCTGCGGTCAGTGTATCCCGCTTCTGTTAAGAGAAGGTTAAGGAAAGATTAAGTTTTTCACACCCGGAAGGAATTTTCACTACAGTTTGTTTCGAGCGATTAACGTCGAAATGCGACCTAACTCGCTTTAGCGCACCTTTATTACATAAACGTAGCCTCATGCAATTACGGATTGGTATACTATGACGGCATGCGAAATCAACCGGTAGCGCAAACGCGAACTATTCCTGCCTCGCCGGATCTGTCGGTGCGCTACCGCGTGGACGTGTTGGTAGCGGGCGGCGGACCTGCCGGGATCGCGGCGGCACTCGCGGCGGCGCGTTCGGGTGCCCGGGTACTTCTCCTGGAAAACGGCGGATTCCTGGGCGGTTCGGCGACGGCGGCGCAGGTCCCCGCGTTCTGCCCGTTCTCCGATAAAAAGCGGGCGATCGTGCGCGGCATCGGTTGGGAGGTGCTCACCGAAATGCTCCGGCGCGACGACCGCCCCGTGCCCGACCCGGACGACCCGGCGAAAGCACGCATGGACTGGGTACCGATCTTCCCAGAAACACTCAAATGCGTTTACGACGACCTTTGCGAAGCGGCGGGCGTCCGCGTGTTGTTTCATACGGTGGCGGCGGAGGTGATGTCCGTGGTGCCCCCACCCCCCCAGCCCCTCTCCTGCGCAGCGGGGGAGGGGGGTGGGGGCACGATCTCCCACGTCCTCCTCGCCAACAAGGACGGCTTGTCGCTCGCAGAAGCCGCGGTTTTCGTTGACGCTACCGGCGACGGCGACCTCGCCGCGCGTGCCGGGTGCGCGTTCGATGAGGGCGACGAGAACGGCGAGACGCAGGGAATGACGCTCTGCTTCACGGTGGCGGGCGGCAACCGGACGCGCTACCTGGAGTACGTCAACGAGACCGGGGATGGCTACCTGACGCAACTGATCGCGCGGGCGAAGGCGGCGGACGACTACGATCTGCCGGACGCGTCGCTGGTCGGGATGGGCTTTAAAACCGAAACCGTCGCCGGGTGCAACCTGGGGCACGTTTACGGCAAACGCGCCACAAACGCCGAAAGCCTGTCGGAAGCGGAGCGCGAAGGGCGGCGCGTGGTGCAAAAACTCCTCCCGTTCCTGCGCCGCTACGTGCCCGGACAGGAAGGGCTGTACCTCGTCTCCACGGGACCGCGCATCGGGGTACGCGAGTCCCGGCGGATCGTCGGTGACTATCGTTTGACCGTGGACGATTACCTATCCTGCCGGACGTTCCCCGACGACATCGCCCGCAACGCGTACTTCATCGATCTGCATGCGGCATCGTCCGAAACTGCCGCGCGCGCGAAAAGCATCTCCGACGCCGAGAACGAGCGCGCGGCACGGCGACACTATGAATTGCCGCCGGGGGAAAGTCACGGCGTTCCGTTCCGGTGCCTCCTGCCGCAGGGAGTACGCAATCTACTTGTCGCCGGACGCTGTCTATCGGCGGACCGTGCCGTGCAGGGCGCGGTGCGCGTGATGCCGGTCTGTTTCGCCCTCGGGGAAGCGGCCGGCGTCGCCGCGGCACTCGCGGCGCGCGACACCGGCGGCGACCTGCGATCTATCGATGTAAACGCGGTGCAGGGACGATTACGA
>JACMMA010000666.1 GCA_014379275.1 Armatimonadota bacterium
ATCATTCATTTGTCGTAGTGCGGTGTCCGTAGCGGTGCCCGTCGAAGTTTGTTTTTCCATTGATTTACCTTCTAATTTAGAGCTATTGCGAACTGTTTACGAACGACGATGAGAAACGTCAGCCAATTCTCATCGTCGCCGGAGTTGTTTTCGTCCCCGTGAGTTCTCCCCCCGGGTTTATATTTCCGTTTCCGACAAAACGTCGGTTTCGTTAAGCGGAATGGAATCGTGGCACGCGGGGCAGGTGCCCCAAAAGGTGACCTCCGCTTCCGCGATATGAAACCCGTGCGTCGTAGCAGGTTCTAAACAAGGGCGATGCCCGACGACACAGTCCACATCCTCAACCCGACCACACTGCTTGCAGACCAGATGATGATGATTGTCGCCAACCCGTGCTTCATAAAGTGCGGGGGCGTTCGCCGGCTCGATGCGCCGTACCAGGCCCATATCCAGCAGGGCATGAAGATTGTCATAAACGGCCTGCCGGGAAAGACTGCCGAGACGTTCACGGGCGACGGCGGTGATAGAGTCGGCGTTGAGATGCCCGCCGTGGTGGACCGCTTCCAGTACTGCGAGACGGGGCGCAGTAATCCGCATCCCCACCGACCGCAACTTTTCCTTGAGCATTTCTGCGTTTGCTACCACAGTATAATTATGGCATCTAATCTGGTATTTGTCAAGAAAAAGATCGTGTCCGGGCTAAGTGTTGAGTGATGCTAATTTGCGTCTTCTCACTTTCCCACCTGGCGAAGAGGCGGAGAACCTCTGATACCTTCTTCAGCAATGGCTCAGGGTTCGCCGATACAATATGCCTGTGAGACGCCTGCTACTGATTGAAGATGAAAACCTCCTCGGGCAAATGCTCGTGGACGGCCTTCAGGCCGCGCACTACGAAGTCGAATGGTTCCAGAATGGGGCGGACGGTTTCAAAAACGCCTGCGAGAACGACTATGCGGTGGTTCTGCTGGACCTGATGGTTCCCGGTATGGACGGATGGACGATCTGCCGACGGTTGCGTGACCGGCGCGACACGACTCCTATACTGATGCTGACCGCCCGCGACGAAGTCGAAGACCGGGTGCGCGGCCTGGAGATCGGCGCGGATGATTACCTTTCCAAACCGTTCGCATTCGCCGAACTCAAAGCGCGGATCGCCGCCCTTCTGCGTCGGGAACGGACACAGCGACGACGTGTTCTTCGCATCGCGGACCTGTCCATTGATACCGACGCCCGCGAAGTGACGCGCAGCGGCAAAATGGTCGCTCTAACATCCCGAGAGTTCGATCTGCTCACGGCGCTCGCCGGGCGCGAGGGCCATGCGGTGTCTAAAGAGGCCATCCTCACATTGTGGGGCGATACCGAGAGTCTACCGAACACGGTCGAGGTTCATCTTGCGGCGTTGCGGCGCAAACTCGACGGGGACCGACCCGCACACAAAAAGTTGATTCACACCGTTTATGGATTCGGGTATGTGCTGCGCGAACCGACCGAGGAAGAAACATGCCCATGACCCTTCCTTTTCCACTTTCGATCACCTGGAGAGTCCGCCTGCTTAACGGGGCACTGAGTGCCCTGACTCTGATTGTCTTGACCGTCCTTGCCCAGGCGCGGATCCACTCCGTCTTGTACGGTGCCGTAGATCGAACGCTGACGACGCAAGCGACGGACATGATAAATCGCCCTCGTCATGAGTTTCCCGAAGGAAGGCGCGGCTTTCCGGGGCCACCGGACAGGAGATGGGACCATCCTGATCCGATGGGTGACCCGCCAGAGGGTGCCCGTGGGAGAGAGGGTATGCCGGGGCCGGAGCGGCGACGAGGACCGCGCCCGGAGCCGCGCCCGATCCGTTACGGAGCCATCTCGTTGATGCCAACCCGACACCTACCGCTCGACGGTCGCGGGGGGCCGGAACCGTGGTCGGTCGCCGGGCGTGACGCCGTACGAACGCAAAGATCGGACATCCGCACACAGGTCTTGTCGGATGGCATGCGGCTGCGGGTAGTCTCCTTGCGTCACGACGCTGGTCCGGGACCGGGTGAGATAATTCAAACTGCCGCGCTTCTGGAACCGACGGACGCCACTTTGCGCGAAATCGACTCCGCTCTTTATTCATTGCTACTTCCTCTTGCCCTGGTCGCTGCCGTTATCGGTGCGGTCCTCACCGAGATGGCACTCGCGCC
>JACMMA010000667.1 GCA_014379275.1 Armatimonadota bacterium
ACGTAATCGGGGACTGGACGACGTTCCACGAACCCGATAAAGAAGCGGTGTACCTGACCGAACTGATACGGCAGGGGCGGGTAGTTCCGATATAGGCGGGCGTGAAATCGATGTACGCCACGTATGCGGCGGCGCAAGGTTTGTCCTCGGCAGACGAGCGAAGCGGGGATCGCCTCCGCCGCTCGCTGATCGGTCACTTGAGAGTAGAGCGAAAGGCAGGATGCCGCCCTGGAAGAAACCGGAGTTTCGTCAAAATCGCGGTCACGGCACTCACGATGGCTATTTGCACATCGTCAGTAACCGGTCAGTTCGATGCGTCAAACACCCCGGACGTATCGGTTGCCCTGAGCCGTGTCTCGGTCCCTGACAACGGCGGGGGAGCTCTGTCCTCCGGTCTTGCTGTGCCTTCCGTTCGACCGGGTGAGACTGCCAGGCAGGTGGGTAGGCGGTTGCGAGCGTCTCTTGAGATGAAGAACGGCGGCAAACCCTACAAATCTCTCGCACGGCTCGAGGAATAGATGCCCGCCCTGCTTACCGAACTCGAAACGCAATTAGACCGACGCGGGCTCATGAAACGAGATTTCGGGGTGGCCGTCGCCGTCGCCTTCCTTTCTTACTATGAAACGGCGACCGGCAGACAAATCGCGGAAGATTCCGGTAGCCAGGTCGTCCGCCGCATCGTTTACTCTATGAAATCGGGCTGGAAAACGAAGTATGCCGCGCTGAACCCCGCTGTGCAGGAGCGTTTCTATGTCTCGCTTTTGTCCGAGTCGTATCCGCTCTCGCAACTATCCAACGTCTACACAAAAACGGGAAATACGGAGGAGACGGCTTTGTTCCGCCGCAACGCTGCCAGCCTTTTCAAACGGCTCACCGGCAAAACGCCGACACAGATCTCCATCGGGAGCGATGGGAGAATCGCCGGTCTCGGAACGGATGCCGGCGGCGGCAAAGTAGTGTGGGCGGATAAAACCGCCGGTAGAAGCCCCGCTGGCAAATCTGCGGCCGCCAAAGTACTCGGATGCGGCGGGGCAAAATTAGCACTGGATAGTGTAATCCTGCGCTCCGAGCAACAAGTCGGTTTGGGTGGCTTGAGTAATTTAAGTCTGGTACCGTACATCCTGCTACGTGATGGACGTACCTTCGATGCCCCCGCCGAGGCGTTGGGCGATCGGAATGCCGACGCCGAAGCCTGTAAAAATCCGACACTTCCGGGGGCGGCGACAGTGCCGTCGGGGGAAGTAACACGTTCGTACACGCCAACGACTATGTTTTCAACGCCGACGGCACGTTTACTTCGCGGACGAGTAGCGCCAGAGGCAACATCACCGAGGGCGACATCCGAACCAACCGGGGGAGCTACAAAATAGACGGCTGGACGATCACCCTGGCATTCCCGGACGGTAAAACCAAACGCGGCTTTTTTTACCGCCTTCCGGACGGCGGTGGGGTAGGAATCCACGGCGACCTGTTCAACAAGAAGGATTAGCGAGCAGACCGCTTTGTTTCGTTTTACACGACAACGCGGGAGAGATAAGTAGGCTATCCCATCATCTCGGCGCGGACAAACGTGCGCGTATTGTTTATGGAAACGGTGATGACATGCCCCCCGAACATATCGTCGTCATCGTACCAGAGGGTTGCGGTGCCGTCCGCCTCGATGCTGATTTCGCTCAGGGTGATTCGGGCGGCGAATGTTTCGTACGTAATCTCGTCCGGCACGACGTCCGGGTCACGCCACTCCTCGGCTCCCTCTGCCATTTCCCTGGCGGCGTACTCTCGGGCGTCCGATTCGTGCGTTGTTAACCATTCGAGAAACGCTTGACCGGTCGCAATCGCCTCTGCATCGCCTTTGTCGTCCGGCGAGAGGAATACGCCCACCTTTCGACCGGGCAGGATTTCGACGGATGCCTCCCACTGATCGGAGTTGTCGTCCCAGTAAAGGAACCCGAACACCGGGTTTTCCCACGGTGTTTTCCCCGCCGGTTGTTTTGTTTGGGGACGCGGGCCGCTGTACCGGGTGAGCGTCTTCACGACGGATATTTGGTCGGAAATTGCTTCCGGATACTCGCCGAAGATGCGGGAGCCACCGATTCGAAGTGTGTCGCCGCTCAGCTCGTAGCATTCTTTGTGGGTACGCCGTGTTACCTTGCCGTCGCGGTCTGTGCGCTCGTGCGTAGTGTCGATGCGTTTCGGAGTCGTGGTCGGGTCGAGTTCAAACGTCGCCCAACGGCTACCGTCCACGTAACCGGGTGCAATCTCCTGGACTCGGTTGCCGTCGAATTCCCAGTGCGTGACGTCGTAGCCGAGGGTGGCACCGTCACGGAGGATCGATTCCACCTTCCACAATCCCTGTATCGCCTGCACATCGGACGGCATATCGCGCTCCTCGCTCCCTGATTCATGGGGAAATTTCGGACAAAACGGTTTCGATTTCGGTGGGAAGCAATTTACTTCGTGCTACCGAGTTAGCAGAAACCAGAAAAAACTTATGAACAATCCCGCAACAATGAGTACCCAAATCCATCCCCCCTTGACAGGTTCCGCGAGGGGGACGTTTACTTGCTCAAGATCGCTCTGCTCTATAGTGCTACGTATCATGGCAACACTCTCCTTGTCAAACGTCGCCGGATTTCCGCTCTTGATGCGTTTCGCCACACCCTTGAGGTCCGCGTTCGAAAGAATATGGTCGGTGAGCATAAAGCTTTTACCGCGTTGGTCCGCCGTTTGCGGCTCGTAATTGCATACGTGACAGGGACTGAACCCGCCGATCTTCTGCGCACCACACTGCAAACAAATCGCCAAACTCAATGCCAACTCCTCCGCCCGGGGAATGATGCCGGGGTACCCAATCACCGGATATGCTATGGCACGTTTCGGGCGCACTCGCCGCAAGTATAGTCCTATGCGCTGACCAAATCAGGAAGAACGCTGACTGTGTACAACACACTTCCGGAAACCGCGGCGGACGTTTCGCGCCGGTAAAACTGCCATACCTGCCTGTCAACCACGATCCCGCAAATGTCTGTCTCAATACCGTCCCGCCGATCCTGCGAAACGTACGCGGCGAGCCCCACCAGACAATGCACCCGCCCCTGTACGAAATCACCCCGCTTCGGCGCGATGACACATTCCATGATACCGGTAGACATCTCCGTCTCCAGCGGCGCGGACTTCCGGACTTTCAGGTTCGGATAGAGCGGGACAACCTCCGCGAACAAGGTATCCAGTGGCGAGACGAGTCCCGCTTCGAATCTTCTAAATCGAAAGATTCGAAGCGGCGCCTATCCTTTCGCGAATGCTCGCTCGGCAGGAACGAACATACTTACGAGAACACGTTCAGATCCGTAACCGCACCCAGCGACGACGTGCTAACGAGTTTTGCGTACTTCGCTAGGACGCCGCGGGTGTAGCGCGGTGGCTTCGGGGTCCAGGCGGCGCGGCGTGTCGCGATGATCGCGTCGTCCACGTTCAGCGAAAGGGTCAGGGTTTCGGCGTCGATGGTAATGCTGTCGCCCTCCTCGACCAGACCGATAGTGCCGCCGACTGCGGCTTCCGGCGCGACGTGCCCGACGACCAAGCCGTAGGTGCCGCCACTGAAGCGCCCATCCGTGATTAGGCCGACCGAGTCGCCGAGTCCCGCGCCGATGATCGCCGACGTGGGGGAAAGCATCTCGCGCATTCCCGGACCGCCTTTCGGACCTTCATAGCGGATCACCAGCACGTCCCCGGCGTTGATCGAACCGGCGAGGACCGCGGTCATACACTCTTCCTCGGACTCGAACACGCGGGCGGGACCGGTGATCTTCGGCTCCTTGACACCGGTGATTTTGGCGACCGCGCCCTCGGGGGACAGGTTGCCCTTGAGGATCGCCAGATGGCCCTGCGCATACATCGGGTTGTCCCACGG
This sequence comes from Armatimonadota bacterium, assembly GCA_014379275.1. Classification (GTDB taxonomy): domain Bacteria; phylum Armatimonadota; class Armatimonadia; order Armatimonadales; family Armatimonadaceae; genus JACMIU01. The sequence goes on from JACMMA010000667.1 coordinate 3,911, forward strand.
ACGAATAACCGTTTGATCGGTGCGCGGCGTTTCGGGAACGTCGGCTAACACTTCGGCTATCGTCTGCCCGGTGATGGTTATGCAGTCGCCGTGTAGCAAGCCGTGGGCGAGGAGCATCTTCATCACCTGAGGAACGCCGCCCGCGTCGTGCAGGTCGGTGGCGACGTATTTGCCGCTCGGTTTCAGATCGCAGAGGACCGGCACCTTTAAGCGGATCGTCTCGAAATCGTCAATCGTCAGCGGTACCTCGGCGGCGTGCGCAATGGCAAGGAAATGGAGCACCGCGTTCGTCGAACCGCCAATAGCCATGATCGTCGCGATGGCATTTTCGATACTTTTTCGTGTGATGATCTGGCGCGGGAGCAGATTGTTCTTGACCGCTTCGACCAGAACTCGCCCTGATTCCGCCGTTGACTCCGCCTTCTCCGTGTCTTCCGCCGCCATCGTCGACGAATACGCGAGACTCATGCCCATCGCCTCGAACGCCGAACTCATCGTGTTCGCGGTGTACATCCCGCCGCACGAACCGGCTCCGGGGCAGGCATGATTTTCGACGCCCTGGAATTCCTCTTCGCCGATCTTGCCGTGCGAGAACGCGCCGACCGCCTCGAACGCGGAGACGATGGTCAGGTCCTTGCCGCGATACTTGCCCGGCTTGATCGTGCCGCCGTACACGAAGATCGCTGGGACGTTCATGCGGGAAATGGCGATCATCGCGCCGGGCATATTCTTGTCGCACCCGCCGATTGTCAAAACGGCGTCCATGCTCTGTGCCATCACGGCGGTCTCGATAGAGTCAGCGATCACCTCGCGGGAAACGAGCGAGTATTTCATCCCCTCGGTGCCCATGGAAATTCCGTCAGAAACCGTGATTGTCCCGAACGTTTGCGGCATGCCTCCGGCTTCGCGGATCGCGGTCTCGGCGCGGGCGGCGAGCGGCGCGATCCCCATGTTGCACGGCGTGATCGTCGAGTGCGCGGAAGCGACCCCGATAATCGGCTTCACGAAATCGGCGTCGGAAAATCCGACAGCACGGAGCATGGCGCGGTTAGGCGAGCGTTGCACGCCTTCGGTGATGATGCGGGAGCGGGTGTTGTACGACACGATGGGCGGTTCCTTAAGCGAAAATAAAACGGTGGGAGCGTTCCCGCCGCGTAATCAGTGTAACCGCAAATGCGCATGCTATCAAGGCGCGGCGTGTTTGGCGTATTCGGCGCAAATGGTATCCACGACGCCTAATAGTGCGGGAGGCAGCGCGATGGCGAGAAGGCGCGACCTATGGATGGTGTCGCCGGTCCGCAACTGATGAAACTGCCAGCCGCCGCCGTTGCTGACCATGCGCCGATGGCACCGCCTTCTACCTGCGACTCAAGCCTCCGTCGTCACTGCTTCGCGGCGCGGTTCCGGTAGAACGGGATGTCCGGGTCGCCGGTGGAACCCAACCGGTTCGCCCGCTCGATCCGTGCACCGCGAGATTGGATATACTCGAGACCCTTCGTGTAAACGAACGACGCATCCGCGACATCCTCGCGGTTGAGTTTGTAGCCCGCGCGAAACGCCGCGAACCGCTCTTCACGGGTCCCGTGGTGTTGCGGATTATTGAATTGGTAGTCGCCGCTTTCGTATACGGTGCGTGCCGAGACGTTGGGGTCGGAGTTATCCGGCCAGAACCGCGCCCGGTGCGCCGTGAACCACCCCGCCAGAAAATCGGCGTGTAGCTCTTGCCACTTCGTTGTCATCGCCGGGAACTTGCGCTTGTACTGCATGATGTGTGCGAACTCGTGGGCGATCGTGGTTGGAATCCCGAACCGTCCTTTGGAGTATTCGCGCTCGAACAGTTTTTTTCCGAACAGCACGGTCCCGTCCGGGAAACGTTTGTCGAGAGGGTAGTCTATTGCCACGGCATTCGGTGAGGTTTCCTCATCCACGAAGAACAGCGGAGCGCGGATCCCGAACTGACTGCGCAGTTCGGCGCAATCGGCACGGACTGCCTCTTGCACTGCGGATTTGAGAGGCAAATCAACGAGCCGACCGAAGCCGTCGATCCGGGTCGGGTCACGCCGATCAATCTTTAATGAACTGGTCCGGGTTGCAGTCGCGCATCCGATCAGACGCACGGAAGTTTTGGCGCGGGGAAAGCGGGGACCCGGCGGCGGTGCGGGCGTCTGGGCGACAGCGGCGGCGGACAAGAGTAACAGCGAAAGGGCGGCGGCAGACGCGGATCGGTACCGGCAAAACGACGTATTGACTCTGACGAAAAGTGACAACATGGAAACAGATTCCTCCCGTGTCCGGAGCGGCGTGCGTTGTTGTCGCGTGACGGCGGGGACGTGGCGATAGTGGCACCACCCCCACCGACTTGTCAAGCGGCTAAACGGAGTGCGGTGACTCCGTTAGAGGCATGTAGCGAGAGACTGGTATTTCTCGGTACGTCGGTTGAATACCGCCCTCGTGCATTGCATACTTCCGCATCTACCCGGTCGACGTGATTCCTCCAGGCGAAGGGGCTTGTTGCATGGGCGATGCCGCAGTGGTATTCACGGTCGGTTGCACGGAATGCTCGCCGCAAAGCACGACCATAAGGTTCGAGACCAGAGCGGCTTTTTCACGCTCGTTCATGTTGATCGTTTCGTGTTGCTGTAACCGATCCAGAGCGAGTTCGACCATGCCGACCGCGCCCTCGACGATCTTCTGGCGTGCAGCGATCACGGCGGACGCTTGCTGGCGGCGGAGCATGGCTCCCGCGATCTCCGGGGCGTAGGCGAGGTGCGAGAGCCGCGCCTCCAACACTTCCACGCCGGCACGCGCAAGCCGCTCGTTCAGTTCCGATTTCAGGTCCTCGGAAACGATGTCGGTGTTGCGTCGGAGAGATATTTCATGGTCTTCGGCATCGTAAGGGTGCGTGGATGCCAGATGCCGAACCGCCGTTTCGCTCTGCAATCGGACGAACTCCTCGTA
>JACMMA010000668.1 GCA_014379275.1 Armatimonadota bacterium
ATAATGGCGATAACAACGAGCAGTTCAATCAGCGTGAAACCGTCACGTTTCATAGGAAATTTATCCTTTGGAATCTAATGGTATAGACTGTTCGTCCCTTGTATACCCTATACATATTAAGAGCAGGTTGAGAAAACATTAAACTTGTCACCGGCACGCCGTCAATTCTGGCGGGCGAACGGTGCCACGAGCGGGTCGCCGATGAGGATGTTTTTCCACGCGAGCACCGGAAACGATCGCGTGATCGCTTCGCCCGCCGTCATCCCGGCAAGGTACGAGCGCATCATCGGGTACGCCTGGGCGCAGTAGTTCAGATACGGCTCCGTGATCGTGCCGGTGCCGACCGTGGGACCGCGCGGATGCGCCATCAACTCCGCCACCGTCGCCTGCTCCTTTAAGGGTGTCGGCTCCGTCTCCCGCCACGCCGCCGCCCTGCCGGTGAACGATATCGACAGGTTCGCGATCGCGCCGGGCAGAAAATTCAGGGCGTTGTTTTCTTCCTGCTGCGTGCGAACATGCTCGACATTCCCCGGACCGACATACCCCATGTACGGTACGAGGGGCGGCAGATCCCGCGAGCCTACGGGCATCCGTATCATCCGCGCGTTCAGTTCCGTTTTCAGGTCGTTTAGCTGCGCGTCCCAGAAAGGGTAGCCCATGCACCGCGCGAAAACGGGAGCATCCTGCGCCTTTGTCGCCCGCCGGGCGCGGTCCACCAGTTTGAGCGTCGCCGCAAGGGTTGTTCCTTCCAGCCGCGCGACGATGAACGATCGGTGCCGTTTCGAGGAAAAGCGGACATATAGCGAGTTTCGTCCCGTGCCCGCATAGTACGGGTTTGGGACCGCGGAAACGAACGCGCCGTCGCCCGCCCGCCGGAGAATACTACTGGCTAGAAGCGAGTCCACAGAAACAGACCCCATCCCATCCTTTCCGTAAACTGTGGGCAGGGCGTTGCTCTGCATCGCGATGTTGCGCGATAGCACGATGTAATCCGGCATGAACCCCGTCTTCGCGATGTAGGCGAACAGCGGGTCCTCTATATTCTTCTTGTAATCCGCGACCTCGCGCAAATTCACCGGGCTTTCCTTGGCGCCCAGCGGCAGAGCGAGCAACTTCGCCGCGGTGCGGAAAGCCCGGTAATGCGCGGCGACCCGCATCGACTCGGCATTGTCCCGGTTCGCGATCACTAGGGTCGGTTGGTCTTCTACGTTTTTCACAGTACCGGGAAGTAGTTGCATGGTTTATGTCTCCTTGTGACTCACGGTACGCGGGGGGTAAGGTCCCCGAGGACGGTACAATACGCGCGTGAATACTACCGTACTGAATATACCCCTTACCGAACAGCCGAACCCACGCACGGAAAACCTGGACCGCTTGCCGACGATCGAACTGCTTCAGCGGATCAACGAGGAAGACGCGACCGTCACCGACGCCGTGCGAAAATGCCTTCCGCAGATCGCCCGTGCCGTGGACGCCGTCAGCGATTGTCTGCGCGGCGGCGGTCGCCTGATATACGTCGGCGCGGGAACCTCGGGGCGTATCGGCTGCCTGGACGCCGCCGAGTGCCTGCCAACGTTCGGCGTTTCGGCGGAGCACGTCTTCGGGATCATCGCGGGCGGCGAACGCGCCCTATTGAAAGCGGTCGAAGGCGCGGAGGACGACCGGGACGCCGGAATTCAGTCGATGGACGACGCCCGAATCACCGCAACAGATGCGGTCATCGGCCTGTCCGCGTCCGGAGGCGCGCCGTATGTCCGCGCCGCGCTACGCCGCGCCCGGGAGCGCGGCGCGGCGATCACGGTCTCGGTGTCTTGCGTCCCCGACGCCCCGTTGTCCGAGGACGCCGCGATTCCCATCGAAGCCGTGACCGGTCCCGAAGTGCTGACCGGTTCCACACGTCTCAAAGCCGGGACCGCGCAAAAACTGATCTGCAACATGATCTCCACCGGCGCGATGATCCGCTGGGGCAAGACATACGGCAACCGCATGGTGGACGTACAGACCACGAACGACAAACTCAAGGAGCGGGCGAAGCGGCTCGTGCGCGAGATCGGGCAGGTCGACTCCGACGACGAAGCGTTCCGACTGCTCGGGGAATCGTCCGGCGCGGTGAAACTCGCCATCGTCATGGCGCGGCGGAAGGTGGACGCCGTCGCAGCGCAGGAACTACTGGATGACGCGGAGGGCTTCCTATCGATCGCACTCGGGGAATCCGAGTAACGGTCCGTACCTTCTGCACAGCGGCGGCGGCGGCGACCGTCACGGGAATCGTGCAAGCCGTTCGCTTCGAGAAAGCAAAGGTTCCGCAGACGGGAATCAGGACGTGCCGCTTTTTTCCTCCAGCGGGTCGCCGGACGCGATAGTCACTCGAATACCTTCCTTCTCCTGCACCTCGTCCTCAATGTCCGCGAGCATTTCGTAATACGGAAACAGCGGATCGGGTTCCCGCGACGGGCGGACGGGGACCCGCCGGTAGCCGTTCCGAAGATGGATTCGCGCGTCGTCTACATGGAGCGATATGTCGCCGAGTGACTTGCCCGTCACATACGGATTGACACGAATCGCCACGTCTTGCGGCATTAGTTCATCAGTCGTCATCATGCACCCCCAATCGTTCCAGTAAAGTCGTTGCCATCAGCAAACGGGAATTATAGCACGGTTCTTTTCGCCCTATTCAGATAGCGGGTTGGAACGCAGAACTATCGCCGCACTCGAATGCCACGTCGCAATAAGGATACTTTCCGTATACGGCTCGTATCTCGCGCGCCTGGCTCTCGATAGTCAAACCGCCGCTGTCCGCGACAGGGTGCCCCCTCCGAAAACGGGGGGCCGGGGGCGAGGTCTTTCTACGGCTTGCCCAACCCCCGATTCTGTGCCATAATGGACGTGAGCATTCGACGGAGAACCACTTCGCGACCGCCACCGTTTCTCGACCCGATATGTACCAACGCTTATGTCCGTGAAAACCGGCACCGCCGAAGATACCGCAATAGCCGACAATAACCCCGCAAGACTCGTCGGCTCCCCCACACTTGCGCTCAGCGAAACCCATCACGCCGCACTGGTCCCGGCGCAACTCGCCCGCGAAACACGCTCCCTGCGCCGTGCCGACGCCCTTGTCGCCGCCGGGCACACCGAGAAAGCGGTCGCACACCTGCGCCGCCTGACCCAGACCGTTCCCGGAACGACCCGCGCTTCGCTGAAGATGGCGAACCTGCTCAAAGAGTCCAAACGTGTCGGGGAAGCGCTGACCGTGCTGCGCCGCGCGACCGTTGAAGCCCCGGCGAATCCCGCGCCGCACGAGGCACTGGCCGAACTCGCCCTGGAAGTCGGCGCGACCGACGAAGCGATTACCAGCGCAAAACTGCTCCTCGCCCTGGTGCCGCGTTCCATAGCCGCGCGCGACATTTTATCCGCGGCGTACCTGCAGCGCGGGCTGCTGTCCGATGCCCTGCGCGTCGCACAGGAACTGTGTCGGCTCGATCCGAACGAGCCTTTGCACCATTTTAAGCGCGGCGTGCTACTCCAGCAGATGGGGATCGTCGGCGGCGCGACGGAGGCGTACCTGCGGGTGCTCGCCGATTGCGCGGGCGACGAGGAATACGAGGACGATTTCGTCGGCGAAACGCGCGACGCGCTGGAGATGCTCGACCGCTATCAGTTGCGGCAGATCGCCATCCTCGCCGTCGAGGACATGGTGTTCCGGGTAAACCTTCAGCGCGACCCCTTCGAGACCGCGACCGCGAAAGGCTTCCGCCTGTCCCCGGCGGGTATCGCCGCACTCGGTCGGCTCGCGCTGGACGACCTGCCCTCGCCGCCGACGTGGCGGCACCGTTACTACCACTGATTTCCAAAGGAAAAGTATGCGCCCATTTCGTCTCGCTCCCGTTCTCGCCCTGGTTTGTTTTTCCGCACTGTCGCTCGCCGGTTGCGGCGGATCGGACGACGGAACGCCGTCGCCCTCCCCCTCGGGGTCGCCCTCCCCTTCGGGATCGCCCGCGGCGGACAGGAGCATTTTCGCCGGCCGGTATCAGGGTTCGTGGCGGGTCGAAACCGAGGCGGATAGCGCGGTCTTCGAGCGCGTCACGATCAACGGACCGGCGACCATCACCGTGACCGACGACGGCACGTTCACGGCGGTCCTGGAAAACGAAACCCCCTTTACGTACGGCGTTTTCACCGCAAACAACAAAACACATACCCTGCGCGGTACCATACGGGAGTCCGGCTTTTTCAGCGCGGACGTCACCACGCGGGAAACGATCCGCGGCGAAGTCGTCGAAACCACAGACACCGTATCCGGTTCGCTGATCGAGCCCTTGAACGGAGGAGACCAGTACCGCGGGACGATCGGCCTGACGCACGAGCAGGTCGAGATTTCCGGCGTGCTCGATGTTTTCAAAAATTGACGCCCGATATGGCTCTCGCTGCAGGAGAAACCATAGCGTGTCGCCAATAGTCCCTGTCAAGGGGTCGCCGAACCGGGTATGTTGGTACACTTTTCGCCGGGCCGAGGAGAAGAACCACGGTAATGGTATCCGATGAAGCGCCGGGGTCGCCCCCGGCGGCGCGTATTTTAGTGGTGGATGATGAGCCCGCCATCGTTCGGCTGATGGAGTATGTCCTGGACAGGCAAGGCTATGCCGTGCGCACGGCGGCGGATGGGGAGCAAGCCTTGCGCGTCGTCGCCGAATTCCGACCGGAGCTGATCCTCCTCGACGTCATGATGCCGCGCAAAGACGGTTACACGGTGGCGGAGGCGATCCGGGCTGACCCGGACCTCGCGGGGACACCGATCATCATGCTCTCGGCGAAGGCGCAGGACACGGATGTCGAGCAAGGATTGGCGGCGGGCGCTAACCTGTACCTGACCAAGCCGTTCGAGCCGGACGGGCTACTGGAAACCGTGGCGAAGTGCCTCGCGGAAAGCCGCTCAAACGGAACTTGAATCGAGTTCCCGTCGTCGGAAAAACAGACGTCGGGCCTCCCGAGATTTTATACAACAGGTTTGAGGAAGGAAAGAAAACCGCAGGATGTCCGTTCCCACCCCCCCCGCACTCAATAGCGGTTCCTGGTCTCCCGAGCGCGAGCTCATGGAGGCCGCACCGCGCCGCTACGCCCCCTCTCCCTACCCGGACCTCAATCAGCCGAATGCGCCGATTCTACTCGGGCTCGGCATGGCTCTGCTGGTACTCGGGCTGATCCTGTTTTTCGTCGCCGCCAACAACGCCACGAGCATATCCGATGTACCCACTATCGCGGGAGGCGTCGTTTTCGCCATCGGCGGGGCGTTCATGGTGTCGATCTTTCCGGCGAAGATGAAGCAACACCGCGACCGCGCCGCGAACCTGATCGAGAACGGCGCGCCGTTCATGGCGCGTATTGTCAAGGTGGACAACTCGACCGGCGATTCCGAGTTCGGACGCATGGTGACCTACATGGTGACACTCCCAGGCGCGACCGAGGAAACCCGGCGCGAGGTGAAGGTGGACGACCGTTGCCTGCCGAAAACGATCCCCGGACCGGCCACCGCGCTTCTCGATTTCCGCACCTCCGACATCGAACTTTATTGCGCGCTTCCTTTCGTCGCGGTGAGCAAATTCGCGCAAGCCGATCCCGCGAAGGGCGACTTGACCGCGCAAACCGGTATCCCGACGAAACCCGTGGAAATGCCGACCATGACCGCGCCTATCCAAACACAATCCCAATCGCAAACGCAGTCGCCCGCGCCGACCGGCGGGATGGCGCCGCTCAGCGGGATGGGCACGCAGCCCGCCCCGCCTCCCGAACCGGAAGCGAAGCCCAAGGAAACAAAACGCCCCGCGCAAGGCGGCGGTGCTGCGAAGCTCCCCTGGGAAAATTAAACGGATCTGTGGTCTGCGGTCAAACCGAGCGCGGACTAGCTTTCGAAACACCTTCCCAAACTTCTTCGGCGGGGGAATTCATTCCCCCGCAAATACATACCGATTGAAGTGCCGTTCATCGCCGTTTTTGTGCCGCTCGTCGCACGGGTGGCACCCGGTCGACTTCCGCCGCGTAGGATACATCAGAACACACGACGGTCAGGAAAGTATTCTACACTCATGTATAAGAAGATAATTGTTTGCGTTGATGACACACCACTCAGCGAGCACGCCACACTGATCGGGGCGGACCTTGCGCGCCGGTATGGTGCCAGCGTCGTCCTTTTGAGCGTCGTCGATCCCGCCCGCATCGCAGGCAAAACGTTCAGCGGCCTGGAAGCGGCTCAAATGATCGAGCAGCAAAGCCGCATCCTCACCAACAGCACCCACCGGCTCGGCGTGATCTTAACCCGGATAGGTGTTCGAAACAGCGAGGTGGTGCTACCCGGTCGCTCCGTAGAAACGATTCTGAAGGTCGCGGAAACCGAGTCGGCAGATCTGCTCGTCGTCGGGAGCGAGCCGCGCGGGCGGCTGCGAGCCTGGCTCAACGACGATCTTTGGAGCGCGTTGTCGCACAAAGCCACGTGTAGCGTGTTGCGCGTCACCTCGAGCAGCCCGATCGAAGGTTACGACCTTGACGGGGATCATGGCAGTGCAATGACACGGGCGGGTTCGGAGAAAAGTCTCATGACCGTGCCCTTGTCCGCCCTGTAGCCATCGATCCGGATGCGCCGGGAATGCGCTCGTACCGTCGCAATGTCGCGGCGTGTCCTGACGAGCATCCATGTGCGCCGGTTTATGTCCGGCGGTCGGTGCCATTCGTAGACACCGTCCGCCGGATGTGCGCGGTCGGCGGACAAGCATCCCTTCATCGGTACCATCCGTCGGGTCTTCGGTACCGTTCGTCGCCCGTGCGGGCACCAATCCATCCATGTTCGCGTAAACCCATCTTAAGCGCGACTCGTCCGTCTCTACGGGGCAGTCCACGTCTCGCCATCGCCGGCGAATG
>JACMMA010000669.1 GCA_014379275.1 Armatimonadota bacterium
CCGCCGATACCATGGTGCAGTGTGCACTGTTCGGGTCGGGCAACAAATTCGAAGCGTCAGGCAAAGCCAACTTTAGCAAGAACCTGTGGCCCGTAGACCTTTCGCAAGACCGCCCCCGGCAAACCGTTGAGGTGCGAGCGACTTCACCGGGCGGCACGACGAAAACAAAACTGCCGATTCGTACTCTGTACCCGGTCGCCGTGTACAATCTTCACCCGTCAGCGGCGGGCGACTCGCTTCGGGATGGGGAGGGTCTGACCGTCGGCGACGATGGGACGTTCGCGCTACTCGCCGACGACGATACGCCTGCGATCTGGCGGCTCGATTTTCGCACCGCGGCACTGACCAAAGTCTTCGCCCCGGTCAAGGGCGGCTCCATCAAAGGGCCGGAGGGTCTGACGCGGGGAACCGCACCCGGTGAGTATCTCATGTCCGACGACGATGGCGCACAGATACTCACCCTGAGTTTCGGCGCAGACGGCAAACTGGAGGAGAAAAAACGGGAATCGACGAAGGACATTTTCGGTTACCCGGAGGGCATCGAAATGGTCGGCGAATCCCTCGCTTTCGTGGGTAATAGCCAGTTGCTTCTCGTGGACGCCGCCACGCGCCAACCCCGGCCCGGCTTTCCCGTGAAATACGACCTGAAGCCGTTCGGCAGCCATACGGGTGGCGTCGGCTATGACGGCGTCCGTCTGTGGCTGACCGCCGCCGGATATACCAAAGCGAGCCAGCAGAACGACCGTAGCTTGCTTCTGAATGCAGACGCAACCAGCGGTGCGATCCGCGAGGCGTATTCGCTCGGCGAATACGCCAGCGATCCGCGCAGTGTCTCCATCCATGACGGTCTGGTCTATGTCATTGACGGCTATGCGACTCCGACCCTGCCGGGTGGAACCGAACCGAACCGCCTCGGTGTCAAGGTGTTTGTCTTCTCCCTCACCCCGATCGGCGACCCGATGGCTATGATTACACACTTTCCCCTGCGGCGGAAGTAGGCATCGGGTCTTTCCGGCGAATCTTGTCGCCAACGAGGACCGCGGTGCCGAGCGGAAGAGAGGCGTTCGGTGTCGCTTTGGTATAATGGGCTGTGCCCCAAGATTCTGTACCCGAACTGCCCGCAACTGCCGTTTACTTTCCGCTCAGCAAGAGACGTTACACGGTGACGCCCGGTTTTTTCCCGATAACGACTTCATTTGGGAATGGCGCGATGGACGTGCGTCTTTTCCAGATAGACCAACAGTTCCCCGTGTTCCGGGCGAATACGGCGGCGGCTCGCGCCGAGCGGTTTGATAAGTATGTTTGTTTTGATCCCGACTTCGACCGCCTCGCACCCGAGGTATGCCGGACGATCATCATTCGGCTGTCCGTCGAGTATCCCACCTACTTCGATCTACGGATGGAGGCCGGGGGCGCGGGAGTTTTATCCTGTCGTTTGACCGGGGAAATACTGCGATTCGACCGTGAAATGCGTCTGACGAACGTCGAAAATGTGGATCAGACAGCGGCACAGTATCGAAACGCGTTCGACGCACTGGTGTCGCAAGTCCCCGAGGATATCACGGTCGTCGCGTTACCGGAAGGAAAGCCGGATGAAAACGTCGCGCTTCACGTGACTGCGCCAAGCCACTGGTCCCCCGGGGAGAAGATCGGCGCGTCGTTCCTGCAGACGCACGCCCCCGTTCCCCATTTCGGGCGGGTCGCCGCGGCGTCGTCTGCCCTGCTCGAAACCGTCCGCACGCGTCCTCCCGTGGTGCGCTTCAACTGGGGGATCGAGTTTACGGACCGGCTAAACCTGCACCCGGAGCCGCCGCCCGGCACGAACGCATTGGAATGGAACCGCCGTAGCGCCCGGTTGTCCGATCCATGCCCGGTTTACCTGCGGGTCGAGCGGCAGGTGTTATGGGGGATGGAATCTGCCCGTGCTCTGCTATTCGCCATCCGCGTCTACACCCGCCCGGTAACGCGACTTTCTGGGCAAGAGCGCGACGACCTTCGGCAAACGCTCCAGTCTATGCCGGAGGAGAGTCGTGCCTACAAAGGCTTGCCCCCGGAAACGTTCACGGAAACGATTCAGTATCTTTCCGCGACAGCGACTTAACGTAATATCGCACTAACCGCAACTGTTCCGCCAACCATCTGTGTCGCTAAATTACTTCGTAGCGGTTGCGTGGCGTTCGATACCGGGAACGGAAGCGGTCTCCCGCCACAGGCTTTCGCTAACAACTCTGCGACCGAGCGACCGGCGACCGGGTATGTGGCGATACCGACCCGGACCAGAATGGACTCGCCCTCCGCCGCCCCCAATGCGAGCAGGAGATTTTCCAGTCGGATCGCCATTTCCTGTGCCTGCTCCTCATTGCGCTGCGGTAGGAACAGAAGAAAATCATTCGGGCATCCCTCGGCACGACCGGCGATATCAACTTTGCGAATCGCGCCGCGGAATATATCACCGATCTTGTGCAGGAGTGTCTCGCGCCGCAACCCTCGCTCCGGTAAACCACACATGTGAATGTGAATCAGAGCGCAGGACCGATTTTCCCGCGCGGAACGTGTCAACGCTTCGCCGAACCGGGAAAGTGCGTGCGCCGGGGCGAGCAGACCGGTCGATGCGCAGGTTAGCGCCGAGGATGCGCCGACGGAACGGGTACGGTCGCGAACGTCTGCCTCGCCCATGATGCGTTTGAGCTTGCCGGTGGCGTTCTTCAGAATGTGCGACACATAGTTACAGGAGATGCCGAACTGCTTCGCGATTTCTGTCTGGGTGTGGTCCTGGTAGAAGAACTCGAACAGAACGCGCTGTTCGAGTTCCTTCAGTTTCAACACGGCATTCTCCAGGACGATCCGATCCTCGATCGGGAGCCGGAGGGTCACGTGCTTATCGGATCTGATCTTTTCGGGGTCTACCAGACCAACCGTGGAGTCGTTGTCTTCGCTGGAAGAGCCGAAGGCGGACACCTGGAACGTTTGTCGGGTGGACAGAATTTCGTCCACTGCTTCTTCGGTCAGGTTCAAAACGTCGGCGATCTCGGCGGTCTGTGGGGTACGGCCCAGTTCTACGGTCAATGCATCCGTGGTGCGGGCTATTTTGACCGATACCTCGTGAAGCCATGCAGGCTCTTTAATGATCTTGCCGCGGTCGCGCAAAAAGTGCCGGATCGCACCGACAACGAAATGGGTTGCATAGGTGCTGAACTTAATTTTCCGCCCTGGCTCTTTCTGCGCGGTTCGCTCGGGATCATAGTTATCCAGAGCTGAAAGTAAACCGAGAAAACCCTCCTGCACTAAATCCTCGAAGGGTTCTCCGGATCCGACAAAGCGGCGTGCGACCGACTCGACAAGGGGGGTGTGTAGATAAGCGATTTTCGCCTTGAGTTCGGACAGGGTAGGTGATACCGTCGGGGCAACTTTGCCGCTACGTCTCAGGACATAGTCGCGCATATACGCGGCGACCTGTGAGTCGTCGCGTCCCACATTCATCTCGCAAGATTTTGCGGTCACATTTCCCTGGTTTGTTACGGTACCATTCATCTCTAACACGGCTCTCTTTCTATGCCCAAACAGTTCTCAGAACCTTCTCAATGATCTGTCTAGGCATTTTCCTTGCCAAACGCCCACAGGGATTGTCGGAAAACAAAAAAAAATCTACATAGGTAATCGACCTTCATGGCATAAAACATGCAAATTTACCGGGTTATTGAATTTCGACCGGTATTAAGGCGATGTTTTACGGATCCTCGCTCTATACATGCGCGAGGTATCCGTATATAAGCGAGGTGTCCGTAAAAAGGGGGACTAGGTACATCCCTGAAGAGGATGCGGCGATCTACCGAAAATCTACTGACGCGGCGAATCTGCGTGGACAACCGGTTCGTATGCCCCATTTTGTTTCTTTATCGTGCGACTGTTTAGGAGAATTTTTTTGCGATGGATTCACTGTCCCTGCTACCCGAAAATGACCTGGCTCTTCTGCCGACCACAGGCGTGAGTCGCCCACGCGTTCCCAACCTACCGGGTACTGCCGCGCCATCCTCTCCTGCCGCCGTCTCGTCCGATGACGCCCAACTCCTTCGTGGGCTATTGGAGGACGGCCCGCTCCCGATGCCATCGGGTAACGGTCCCGCGACGAGATCGAACCTTGGTGTCAGTTTCGGCCTCGATGACATGGAGGAGGTGCGGTCGCTCCCGCTTTCGGAAACGCACATAGACGACATCCTTCGGATAAGCCAGCAGCTGAAAGCATCGGATGTCCACATCACCGTCGAGTTGCCACCCATGTTCCGGATCGACGGCAAATTATCCGCGTCGAAATGGGAACCCGTCACTCCGCGTGAAGCGCAACGGATCGTTTATGACATCCTTTCTTCGGAGCAGATCGAGAAGTTCGAGCGCACCAAGGAACTGGACTTTTCCTATGGCGTCGCCAATATAGGGCGATTCCGCTTCAACGTGTACCGGCAGAAAGGGTGCGTGGGCTTCGCCATGCGGGCGATCCCCGCAGTGATCCCCTCGATAGATCAGCTACGGCTACCCTCTATTCTGAAGGACCTGACTCGCAAACACTCCGGCATGATTCTGGTCACCGGACCGACCGGCTCGGGCAAATCCACGACCATCGCTTCGATGATCGACGTGATCAACTCCGAGAAATCACTACACATCATGACGATGGAAGACCCGATCGAATACCTGCACAGCCACAAAAAATGCATGGTAAATCAGCGGGAAATCGGTCAGGACACCGAGGGGTTTCAGAACGCGATGCGGGCAGTCTTGCGGGAGGACCCGGACATCATTCTGGTCGGGGAGATGCGTGACAAGGAGACGATCGCCGCCGCACTGACGCTCGCGGAAACCGGCCACCTTGTCTTCGGCACCCTGCACACAAGGAACGCACCGCAAACCATCGACCGGGTCGTGGACGTTTTTCCGCCGGACCAGCAAGACCAGATCAAAGTACAACTTTCGAACTCGCTCGAGGCGGTCGTCGCGCAACAACTCCTCCCGATGCTCGGGGGTGGGCGTATTGCGGCGATCGAAGTCATGGTCGCTACCTCTGCCATTCGAAACCTTATCCGAGAGGGCAAATCCTATCAGATCACGTCGTCTATCGAGACAGGGGCACAGTACGGGATGCAACCGATGGATAAAGTACTCGCCGATATGCAGAAAGCCGGAATGATCTCCTACGAGGAAGCGATTAGTCGTGCGATAGACCGCGACAACTTCCTACGCCTATCGAAAGGCGGATAGATCGAAAAGGGGAGTGGGGGATAGGACTCAGGGAACAGTCGGACGCCGGAAGGCGAGCGACCATGCATTCCTCCGAGCCTGTTCCTCGTCCCCACTCCCTGACGAAAGAAAACACACATGGCAACATTTACTTACGAAGCGATTGATGCGGTAGGACGGCAGGTTAAGTCGTCTATCGAGGCCGAAACAGAACAGCAGGTTCTCACGAAACTGCGCGAACAGCGATTCAGCATTTTGTCCGTGCA
>JACMMA010000670.1 GCA_014379275.1 Armatimonadota bacterium
TGCCGTCCTCGCCGACGGCGTCATCTGCCGCGCTTTTGCCGGTGAAGTCGTTGCCGACCGAGACCGTGCCGCGTGTCTCGCAACGGTCGGCGGGGGTTGGGAGGGCACGGAACCGGTCGAAGTCCGCTTTGCGCAGATCAGCGAGTCCACGGAGGTTTGTGGCGGTTGCCGTGCCTTCGACGAACCCGAGGATTTCCTGGACTTCGAGGTGAAAAACATCGCGCGGGTCGTCCAACAGATCGAGGGCGTGGAAGCGTCGTCCGAGTTCGAGGAAGATTCGCCGGACCCGCCCGAAGACACGGGTCCGCTCGAAGCGCAGGTTTTCCCGGTCGCGGACGTGGCGGCGGGCGTTCGCGAGGATGCGCGAATAGACGGCGCGTTGTAGCGGCTTGGTGCGGAGCACGGCATCGACCGCGCGTTCGGCACGGAGGCGTGGGTCGGTATCCAGTCCTGTGGGGCGAGGCGGGCGGGGCGGTTGCGCCGCGGTGTTGGCGACTGCGCGGAGAAGGGGAAGCGGGTCGTCGTGGAGCGTCGCGGATTCTAATTTCAGTTCTTCCAGGCACCGGTCCCCGAACTTGGCGAGGTAATCGTTCAGGGCGGCGTCCAGTTGCGGTGCGAGTTGTTTGACGACGCGCCGCGCGGCGGACGCGGGCAGGTCGCGCAGGGCGGGGATCATTTCGTCTTTGTGCACGGACGCATTGACCATTTCCGCCATCTTTTGCACGCGTTGCGCCGGTTCCGCACTGATAATGCCGCCCTCGCCGCTGACCAGGTCGTTGTGAACGCTGGCGAGTTCCGCCGGGAGCCATTTTTCGCTGAGCCGACGGAGCAGACCATGGAAAATCATCGCGAAGAAATCATTGACCAGCGGGGCGTCCCAGCGGGTCAGGAGTTGTTTTTCCAGGTCGTGATAATGTGCGGCTAACTCGTCGGGGCGCATCCGGGCGAGGTCTTCTACCGATGGCGCGAGTGCCGTGTTCAAACGCCGGTAGAAATCGTCGATCTGCTTCGGCAAGCCGCGATGCTGGCGGAACAGGCTGACGACCGAGCGGGACAGGTCGAGCATATCGCGGCGGCGCGCGGCGGCGGTCGGCGCGACCGGCTTCCCGACGATCTCCTCGGGCAGTCCTTCCTTGACGCCCATCATCTGCTCCATGAACGTTCGGTTCACCGCGTAGCCGGGAAGCAGGGCGAGAAGGCGGTACCAGTTCGGCAGATTGTAATACACGCGCCCGCGAATCAAGCCGAGCAGGTTGCGAAAAACCAGATCCTCGCCCGCGATCCGGTGCGCGGGGACCGTGAGCAGGCGGCAGAACGCGCGGTACACATGCTCGTAAGCGTTGCGGGCGAACGTGAACGTCAGCGGGGTCGTGACACCGTTGTAACTTTCGGCGATGTTGCTGTTATCCCACACATTGAGCACACCCTCGGGATCGACGAGTGTGGCGAGCGTGGTGATCGGGCGCGACTGTAGCAGGTAGAGATTGCCGTTTTCGCGTGCCCACTCGATGTCCTGCGGTCGACCCGCCCACGCTTGTGCCTTTCGCGCGATGGCGGCGGCGACGGCGGCTTCGGCGTCCGTCAGCACAGGGACGTCCGCCAAGGCGTCAGGAATCGTTTCTGCTTGCACGCCTTCCCCGCTCCCCGGTGCAGCGACGTGCCGTAGCGTTTTGGTGGCGATGGCGCGTTCTAAGACTGCGCCGTCGTTTCCGACCTTCCAGGTGTCGGCGTCCACGTCGCCGCTGACGAGGGCGGTCCCGAGTCCGTACACGGCGGCGACGACCGCGACCGACCGCCGACCGGTTACCGGATCCGCACTGAACGCGACACCGGCGGCGTCCGCATTCACCATCCGCTGGATCAGCACCGCGGGCGGGCGCGGCACGGGCGGCAGATTCCGCTCGCGCCGGTACGCCTGTATTCGGTCGCTGAACCCGGACCGCCATACGTCGGCGACCCGTGCGGGAACATCGGCGGGCGCAACCCAGAGGAACGAATCTAACTGCCCGGCGAACGAGTGCCCGGAGCCGTCCTCGTCCACCGCCGACGACCGCACGGCGACCGGTTCGCCGTTCGGGCAGAGTCGCGTCAAGGCGTCGTTCAGCGTGGTACGGACGGTTTCCGAAGGGTCGAACGTCGCGAGGATAAGCCGTAAAGCGTCGTCGCTGGACTCCGCATCGGTCCCCATCATGCGAGCGAGCGCATCGCAGACGGCAGGAGTCAGGGAATCGTCAAACGCCGACGGGGTCAGTACGCACCAGGCAGGTATGGGCAATTCGGCATCCTGGAGCCGCGCCAGTGCGGCGGCTTTGCCCCCCATCCACGCGGTCCGTGTGGCGGAGTCGAGCGGGTCGTCTTGCCAGAGAACATAGTCCGTCTTCATTGCAGAAACCTCGGGATCGCGCCTAAACTGAGATACATTATCAGCGTCCAAATACCGGAAATCGGCTCGAAGTAACGCGCGTTTTGCTTCGTGGGTTGACGGATGAAATTTGCCGCGACAATCGCCGTCACACCGATGAGAGTGACAAGGAGATAGGCTACGGGGGTAAAGAAGCGGATCTCCCATGCGGCGGTAAGTGCCAACACTGCTGTTGCAATTATTGCTCCATACCAGACAAGCGTTGCATTAGTGGCTCCCCAGAGCGCGGTGTAGGTTTCGACACCCTCTTCCTCGGACTCCTTAGCCCGCAACTTGCGCCCGACCTCGATCACGATCCCGTTCATGAAACTGACGAGCAGAAACCAGATCAAACCGTGCGGGGCGGGCACCCCGGCGACGCGCCAGTCACACGCAGTCGCGTACAGGTCGATGAGCGGCATGATCGCCATGTGGGAAACCATATACAGCACTGGATGCTTCTTGAGCCAGTCGCCGACGAAAAACTCCTTGGTCATCAGCGCAAGCCAGACCCAGACGAGGAAAAGATACGGCAACAGTCCGGGCGATAACGCGACCGCGAGAACAACCTGTATGATCCCGGCGACCACGGCGACCACCCCCAGTTCGCGCAATTTGACCAGCCCGCGTGGCACGGCGCGATACGGGCGCCAGCGCGAATCGTCCTCGAAATCCTTGAACTCGTCGGCGATGCGCAGTAACAGAAAGAACAGCAACGCCGTGACGAACGAGACGGCAATGTTCTGCCACGCGGGGAACTCGCCCTCCCGCCGCAGGAGCGACGAGAACGAGACGGCGGAGAACGAAAACGCGGCGACGAGCGGACCGTGCGCGACGAGCGGGAACCGTTCGCGCTGATACACCCACCATCGGGCGGCTCCGGTCGGCATCGGTGGGACCGTTGCCGCCGCGACGGCTTCACTCGGCGTGGTCATGGTCCGGCTCCGGTGCGGTTTCTTTGACGCGGCTTCGCGCGAGTCGCTGGTGAGCACTCGCGAAATCTCCGGCGGCGAGGGCACCGATGATCGATAGTTCCCCGGCGAGCGATAACGCGGCGCACACTTCGGCGAGTGCGCACGCATTCCCCGGTCCGGCGAGTCCCAGAATGTCCAGGCACGCCCGTTGCGTCGGTAGCCCCGTCCCGCCGCCGACCGTGCCGACGACCAGATTTGGCAGTGTTACCGAGGCATACAGGCTATCGGGCGTATCCAGTTCTCCCGACGGCACTACTTCAAA
>JACMMA010000671.1 GCA_014379275.1 Armatimonadota bacterium
GGCAAAAACAACGATCGATGCTTATGAATCGGCGTGCGGCGGGGCGGGATTGCCCGATGTAGACGCGGTGATTCTCAACTCATCGGGTTGCGGCGCATTTATGAAGGGATACGGACATCTGCTGGCACAGGATGCGCACTTCGCCGAACGTGCCGCCTCTTTCTCCGCGAAAGTCAAGGACATCAGCGAGTATCTGGGTACGCTACCGGGCGGCGTGCGCCCGATGCCGAACGCGCTGAATATCCGCCTGACCTACCATGATGCCTGCCACCTCCGGCACGGGCAGAGGATCTACGACGCCCCGCGCCAGTTGCTCAAAGCGATACCCGGGGTGACATTCGTGGAAACGGTTGATTCCGATTTATGTTGCGGTTCGGCGGGTGTTTACAACTATCTGCAGCCGGAGATGGCGCGCTCCTTACTGGATCAAAAAATCACCAATCTATTGGCGACGGGGGCGGATGTTGTCGCGACGGGAAATCCCGGCTGTCTCGCGTGGATCGAGCAGGGGATGTTTAAAGCGGGTGGCAAGGTACCACGAGTCGTCCACCCCATCGAGCTACTCGATAGGGCCTATAGCCGTTAGGATTTTACCGCCCGTTTCCAGCGGTGAACCCTTAATCGGGGGGGCAGTGTAAACTAAGGAAAGTGACTTCCGGGCGGCATAGCAATCGCGGACGGAGCCAGAACAGCCGCCACGTCGGAGCGACGCCGATACCGCGCGTAATGTAAAGGCGAAAGCAGGCGGGAACGTCCCGCCCAGCGAGTATAGGGCGAAGCCGGTCCCGTTCGAAAAGCCCTTGATCTAACTTTGTTCCGAGCGGATTTTGCGCTTTCAGCGCGCCCAGGAACGGAAGCCGCACCTGCCCGCCATGTGTGTGCCCGGACAGCATCAGGTCGACGCCCGCTTTCGCCGCCCGATAGACGATCTGGGGAGAGTGCGCTAAAAGGATCGTGAATCGGTCGTCCGGCACGTCCCGCAAGGCCATACAAAGATCGTCAAACCCGTAGTAGGGATCATCCACACCCGCGATCGTAATAGGAACGCCGCGCAACGTCAGGCCATCCGAAGCGTTGTTCAACATGCGAACGCCAGCCGCTTCCAGTCTCTGAACAAATCGCGCCGTCTCCTGGCGCGTTCCTTTGTGCTCCGCGTTTCCCAGGATCCCGAACGTCGGGACATCAGGGAAGATGTCGTGTACCGCCGTTACGAGGCGCAAACTTTTCTCGGTGTCGCCGAAATAGTACAGGAAATCGCCCCCCCAGACGATAATATCCGGTCGCTGTCGGAGGTCGTGTTTCAGCAGTTCGAGGAGTCTGTCTTCGCGGCGCGTCCACGTTTGCACATGGGTATCGGCGAGAAACAATATTCGTAATCCGTCCAATTCGCTCGGAAGGCGCGGACAAAAGATTTCCGGCGTGGTTTGTTCCAGCCAGTACGGCTCGACAAACTGTGCCCACCAATAAACCAATCCAGCGAAGAGGGAACCACTCCCGGCGACCCAGGCGATTTTTCGAATGTTTGACATTAAGCGGTGGGTGGCGCGGACGCGGTACGCAGATTATTTGCCCGGGAAGGTCGCAACCCTCGATGCGCCCATCGGATTTTCACGAGATCGGCGATCATCTTCAAGCCGTGCAGCAGGTACTTCCCTTTAGAAGTAAATGCGGCGGCCCCTTCCTGATGCGCCCAACGAACCGGCACTTCCGCGACGCGATAGCCCAAACGACGGGCGACGAAAATCGCCTCTACGTCGAACGAGAACCCGTCAAGCGTACACCGTGAGAACAGGGAGCGGGCGGCTTCACGCGGGAGCAACTTGAATCCACACTGTGTGTCAACAATACCCGGTGTCGCCAGTACTTGTACCACGTTGTTGAAAAGTCTCCCTAATTTTTCGCGGTACCACGGCTGACGAACCAGCAAGTCCTTGCCCCGAATGTCGCGCGAGCCGATCGCGTAAATGACGTGTTCCGGTGCGGAATCCATCGCGGCTTCTAATTTGGACAGTTCCTCGATCGGGGTCGCAAGGTCCGCGTCCATAAAAAGAATCCGTTCGCCGCCCGCCCGGAGAATCCCGTACCGAACCGCGTACCCTTTGCCGCGATTGGCATCATACCCCAGCACCCGAACATAATCGGAGGCATCCCGGGCGACCGCCCACGCCGTCACGACTTCGGGCGTATTGTCGGACGAACCGTCATCAACGACAAGAATCTCGTAGCCGATACCACGCGCGTCCAGGTATTCCGTCGCGCCCGCGAGCGTTCGCTCGATGCGCATCGCTTCGTTATACGCCGGAATCACTACGGACAGCGCTATGATATTGTTCTTTGCTGCTTTGATGGCACCCGTGCCCCGTTCCAAATGGTTCAAATTTTCTCCTGCTCATCCCACAACGGCGCACCCCCTCAGGAGGCTGACCCCCCGCGATTCTACGTCCGTCGGCGACCGGATGCAAGCGTCAATTTAACTAATTATACATTAGCCATCCGCCTGTTGGTTCCAGCCACCCAGCAGTCCGCACTTTAGCGATCGACAGACGTTACGCGATACAGTATACGTAATGCGTATTCGATGGACGAAAGCCGATAGATCGGGGAAGCCGGACGCCCTTGCTTGCTTTCGCGACGACGGCACCACAACGTACACGCGCCTTTCTCCGTTCTTTCCGCTCCACGACCTTCTACACTACGCCGTCGAAACAACGCTCGACTACCGCACAGCCTTCTGGGGCCTGATCGAGCAGGGGTGGGATTTAGGCAGTTTCGCCGAAAAGAACCCGGAAACCGGTAGGCTTGCGCGCGAGCTTCCCGCACAAGCCCTGCTCGCGGAAAATCTGGTCGGCTTCCTGCAACTTGCGGCAACCGGCTCCGTGTCTTCCGACCCGGACGATCTGTATCATTTTCTGAGTGCGCAATGGGACCCCATCCCGAACGAGATCTCGCCGGGAAGTCTCGCCATAATTCATTCCCGTTTCGCCGAACTGATGCAACGATGGCAGCGGCTATCGCCGGGCGGCGCGATGGAGTTGTATTTTCCGGCATCCCTCCGTGCAAGAGGCGAGGATTGAACTATCTTTCGCATCAGTACATCGCGCGATGCTTTCGATCTGAGCCAAGTGCCCCGCCTCTGTTCTTTGCCGGGAATCTGCTTCCCGACCTGCTTGCGATTTCCGGTGACGGGCGAATCCGTACAGCGGAAGGCTACAGCGGCGCACTTTCCGATGGGGTAAAACTCCATCTGCTGTCGGATAAACAGTTTCATGGCCTCCCGGCGTTCCGCGACGCGCAAGGGCAAGCGAGCAAACTACTGCTTTCTGCCCGGTGGGTAAATCCCCCGCACCGCCGCTTCTTCCTGGCGCACATCATGACCGAACTAGCCCTCGACGCGGCGATACTGACGCGACACCCCGATCTACCCGGCGATCTGTACGACACACTCTCCGAATCGCTTGATGGCGGGCTTGTCGCCGAAGCCGAAATCCTGACGGGGCGGGTCCTGCCCAACCTGCAAAACACCATCCGTCGGTTTATCGAAAGTCGGTTTCTGTACCTGTACGCAACGCCGGATGGTTTGGCATCCTCGCTGGTTCGTATCGGTCAGCGCGTAGGCGTTCCGAATTTCAAGGATCCGGGAGATGCGGCGACACTGGCGCATATCTTCAAGGATTTCTCAGAGGCTATCGCGCCACAAACGGACGATCTTTTGCGCATTTCCATCTCCGAATCGGGCGTAGAAGATGTACCTATTGTGGTACAATAGCCGCGAGCCAACGTGCTACATTTTTGTTCATCGGAGTCACCCGCGCTATGCCTACCACAATCGATCGTCCCGATACTATTGAACGCCCCGGCATAATCACGCCGTCGCCGCTCGGTTTGCCGGGCTGGGATGAATGGGAAGATGTTCGGGCCGGGGCGGATATTTCCGGCCCCTGGATCGTCATCCTTTACAACGACGACTGGCATTCTTTCGACGAAGTCATCGAAATTCTATGCCGCGCGACCGGCTGTACCGAGGAACGAGCCACAGAGATTGCCTTCGAAGTCGATACCAAAGGTCGCGCCATCTGCTACGACGGCTCCCGCGAAGAGTGCGAGCGCGTCGCCGCGATTATCGCGACAATACGTCTTCAAGTGGAGACTGATAAGGCTTAGTCCTCCGACTCGTCTCACCGTCGTAAGTCCCCAGGCTTGTATCAGAAATGATACAAGCCTTTTTCGTGCGACTTTGACCGGTCTTTCTTCCGGTATCTGCCCGCCGCATCTGTTACAATCAGGGTACGGAAGACATAAAGCATGATCAATAACAAAAGAGTCGTCGTTGTCCTGCCCGCGTACAATGCGGCAATGACGCTGGAAAAAACCATCTCCGAAGTGTCGCCCGGCGTCGTGGACGAGTTTGTTTTGGTGGACGACCGTTCCAAAGACGAAACGGTTGAAGTCGCCAGGCGGTTAAATATTCCCTATATCGTACACCCCAAAAATCGGGGCTATGGGGGGAATCAGAAGACCTGTTACAAAGAAGCGCTACGTCGGGGTGCGGACATCATCGTCATGTTGCACCCCGACTATCAGTACTCTCCCAAACTTATCGGTGCTATGTCCTGGCTGGTGGCATCAGATGAATTCGATGCTGTTCTGGGCTCCCGGATTCTCGGCACCACCGGCGCTTTGCAAGGGGGAATGCCCTACTATAAGTATGTCGCGAACCGATTTCTGACCGCTGTCGAGAATGTTTTGCTCGGGATCAAGTTATCGGAGTATCACACCGGATACCGGGCGTTCAGCCGCAAGTTACTCGAATCACTCCCGCTGGAGGAAAACAGCGACGATTTTGTGTTCGACAATCAAATGCTGGCGCAGGCAACGTACTTCGGATTCCGGATCGGCGAGATTTCTTGCCCGACGAAGTATTTCCCCGAAGCTTCCTCGATCAACTTCCGCCGCTCCGTGATTTATGGGCTGGGGGTCCTGGCAACGGCGTGGGAGTTCCGAATACACAAGTGGGGGCTGGCAAAGTCGCCGCGCTATTCGGATAATGGACGTCGCCTCGGCATCGGTGTAGAACCGACGCCTCCCGCCAATGTGGGTGATTTGATGGGGTCTAACTCTTAAGTTTTAGTTGTCCTGCCCGGACGGGGGCAACCTTACGTTGCATCGTTGTTACCTGCGGTGCCTGGGAGTCTTGCTACACCTGTCCCCGTACTGTTTTCCCGCGATTCGGCGTCCCGGCCGGACAAAAAAAAAATTAGAGTTAGACCCCAACAAAAAACCCAAAATGGCGGGCGGTGTCGGGTATAAACCGATGGCCAGGCGACAGCCAAA
>JACMMA010000672.1 GCA_014379275.1 Armatimonadota bacterium
GCACCGCAGGTGAAACCGATCCAACAAAGTGTTGGCGCCGTCCGCGAAGGACAAAACGGGTATAACGATTCTAACGAAATGTGGATCGTAACACTTTACAGCAAGTACCTTTATGGCAACAACTGGTAGTCATCTTCAAGGTGGTAAGTTTACTACCAGCCATACGACTGTGATTGACGCCGCACGGGCACCTGCCGTTGCCGCCGAACGGCTTGACTGCGTTACTAAAGTCTCACTCGGGCTGATTAAAAAGCTACCGAACGGTGCCACTTCGATCAAGTTTGTAGACGAGGGGGAGACGTGTCTGCTGGCGAAGATACGGGGTACCGCCTACCTGCAAGAGGTACGCGTCTACACGACCGACAAGCAGCAAACCAAAGAGGCGATGTACCGCGCCATGCGGTAATCGGCGGATCGGATATTCATTCCTATAGTGCCACGAAACCGACCCGCCTACCTCGCTTTGATCATCCTCACGCTGGTAATCGGCTTGCTGGCGCGACGATTCGGTGCGTCGTTGCCGCCTTTTGTCGCAACCTATGCCCCCGACGCACTGTGGGCGTTGATGGTTTTCTGGATGATCGGTTTTCTGTGGACACGGACAACAACGGTACAGGTTGCCGTCGCCGCGCTTGCCTTCGCATGGGCGACCGAGGTCAGTCAACTGTTCCATCCGGCATGGCTGGATGCGATTCGCAATACGCGGGTGGGGGGGCTGGTGCTCGGTTTCGGTTTTCTGTGGAGCGACATCGCCTGTTACACGGTCGGCGTCGCGGTTGGGGTTTTGAGTGAACATCTGATCCATCCAAGGACGCCGGGGAACCGGGGATAGTGGATTCGTGTAACGTAGAATGACGGTGGGCAAGGGGGATCACCCCGATTTCCCCGCAATAATATGAGGAGAAACAACGAGGCAACGGATATGACGATTCCAGCAGCAGCGGAGACAACAAATGAGGCGGTACTCGGCTTACATCACGTGACCGCGATCAGCGGCGACATGGTGGCAAACCTTGCGTTTTACACCGGCACACTCGGTTTGCGGTTAGTCAAGAAAAGTATCAATCAGGACGATGTCCAGGCGTACCACCTGTTTTACGCCGACGCGGTCGGGTCGCCGGGTACGGATCTGACCTTTTTTGACTGGCCCCAAGCCGGACCGACGACTCCGGGACCGGGGACGATCACCCGCACCACGCTACGCGTGTCGGGCGTGGACGCCGTCGATTGGTGGGAGCACCGACTACGCGACGCCGGGATCGGCACGCAACGAGACGCTACGTCGGGCAACATTTTATTCGCGGACCCCGAAGGGCAACCCCTCGCCCTCGCAGACGATAGCGGCTTGCCGGGGGCGTCGGTCGCCTGGGACGCGACGGTCCCCGCGAACTACGCGCTACGCGGGATGCTGGGGGTAGACATCGAGTCGGCACGCCCGGACGCGACGGGTTTGGTGCTGGAACGTGTCCTCGGTTTCGAACGCACGGACACCCCGAGCGGGTACTACGAAGTCCGCTCGGAAGACGGCATCGCGCAAATCCGCGTTTCCGCGCCATCGAGCGGGCGGCTGGGCAGAGCGGGGATCGGCGGCGTGCACCATGTCGCGTTCCGGGTCCGCGACGACGCGCACTTACTGGCGTTCAAGGAGCGCATCGAGGCGGCGGGCTTGCAAACGTCGGGATACGTGGACCGATACTACTTTCACAGCCTGTATTTCCGCGAACCGGGCGGCGTTCTGTTCGAGTTAGCGACGGACGGTCCCGGCATGGCGATTGACGAGGACGGCGCGGCACTCGGTAACCGCGTGTCCATTCCGCCATTCTTAGAGGCACGCCGCGCGGAGATCGAAGCGGATTTACGCCCCCTGCCCGCCCCGGCATACGGCGACGGCGCGAGATAGTCGGCTCTTTTTTGTCGGAATAGTCCTTGGGTGGCGGACGGCGGCAATCAAGGTGCCCAAGAGGCTGCTTCGTGATCTCTAGCGAATCGCCCGCGTCACTCCCGTCAGTTTCAACTGGCAGGAGTGACGCGGGCGAGCAAGCGCAGGAAAACGGGGTAGCCCTGAGCCCTGCTGTAGAAAGAAGGCAGTCGAGGGTGCCCTCGAACGTGCCGGTATTGGTAGTACCTCCGGCAGTCGCACCGCCGCCCCGTGGCGACACGCCCCCGCAAACGTCGCCTTCCACTGCTGGCGATGCCTCTCCCGGCGGGACGCCTGTCTCCCCGCTCCCGCTCGTGCTGACGCGCTACTTCGGACGTGCCGAGGAGCAAAAACACCTGGTCGAGATGCTTTCCGGGGAAGACACCCGATTGGTCACGCTGATTGGACCCGGCGGCGCGGGCAAGACGAGACTTTCTCTGGAAGTTGCGCGGCAGATTTCGCCCGTCTTTGCCGGGCGCGTCTGGTGGGTGTCGCTGGCGGACCTGCCGGATGCCCGACTGCTCTCGTCCGCCCTTACCCGCGCACTCAAGGTGTCGGAGACCGGTGCCACGGACCCGCTGGAAGCCGTACTCGCCCGGCTGAATGAGGCACCCTGCCTTCTCATTCTGGATAACATCGAAACACCTGCTCCGCGACGAACCGTCGGGGGGGCGAACGCTGATCACAAACGTATCGCGTACCCTAGAGCAAAGGAACTGGCTGAATCGTCGCGCTACGGTGTGGCGGTGGTAATCGCTTTTAACCGCACGATAGCGCGGTGATACTTGGCGATGCGTTGCAGTTCCTTGTCGCCGAGTTCCGGCAGGCGTGTTGCGTCGATGTTGTCGTACAGGTCCAGCAACTTCACCGCCGTCGCGAGCGGGTTTTCCGCGATCCGCTCGATGAATTCTTCGTAGGTTTCCCCGTCCTTTCGGGTCAGCGCACCCACGGCGTTTCTGATCTCCTTCGGGAAGCCTTCCTCGCGTAGAATGTCCAGATTCAGATAGGTATCCTCGACCGTGTCGTGCAGGACCGCGACGATCTGCTCCGCGTAGCCGTTGGCGCGTGTCATCAGGCGGAGCGGATGCAGTATGTACGGCGTCCCGTCTTTGCCGATGGTCGCCCCGTGCGCCTCCACCGCGAGGTGAATGGCGATAGGAAGTAGGTCGCGGTATTCCATGATGGTTGTTCCTTCGAATTTGCGGTAAGTTTCGTTTTCGCCCCCCGCCCCCAATTCTGGGGGGGCCGGAGGGGCGGGGGGCGAAAGCGAGTCAGTTCCCGGAAACGGCGGCGTACTGCGCGTCGTGCAACCGCTGGTAGACGCCGCCGCGCCGTACTAACTCCTGGTGCCGTCCCTGTTCGGCGACTCCCGTTTCGTCCACGACCACGATCCGGTCGGCGTTCTGGATCGTCGCCAGACGGTGGGCGATAACCAGCGTCGTGCGCCCGACTGCGAGTTCGGCGAGCGAGGCCTGGATCGCACGCTCGGTTTCGGTGTCGAGCGCGGACGTGGCTTCGTCGAGGATCAGGATCGGCGGATTTTTGAGGAACATCCGCGCGATGGCGAGTCGCTGCTTCTGCCCCCCGGACAGTTTGACCCCACGCTCCCCGATGATCGTGTCCAGTCCGGTCGGCAACTGCGCGATCATTTCGTCGAGGCGGGCGCGGCGTGCGGCTTCGAGGATTTCCGGCTCCGTCGCGTCCAGTTTGCCGTAGGCGATGTTCTCGCGGATCGTTCCGGCGAACAGGAAAACGTCTTGCTGGACGATGCCGATGTTGCGCCGGAGCGACGCCAGCGTCATCCCGCGGATATCGGTGCCGTCTATCGTGATACGCCCATCGCTGACTTCGTAGAAGCGCGGCACCAGGGAGCAGATCGTGGTCTTGCCCGCGCCGCTCGGACCGACAAACGCCACCGTCTCGCCCGGGCGAATCGCCAGTTCGATCCCGCTCAGGACTTGTTTATGTTCGTCATAGCCGAAACTCACGTTCTCGAAGCGGATGGCACCGTTCAAATGCGCGATGGCGACGGCACCCGGAGCGTCGGCGATGTCGGGTTCGGTGTCGAGCAGTTCGGTGTACCGCTTAAACCCGGCGATGCCTTTCGGGTAGGTTTCGAGGACCGCGTTTATCTTTTCGACCGGCCGGAAGAACACGTTGACCAGAAGTAAAAAGCCCATGAATCCGCCGATACTCAGTTCGTTCCGCAGCACGTAGTACGCGCCGGCGATCATCACGAACAGTTGCACGATCCGCATCGTCATGTAGGAGAGCGACATGCTTTTCGACATCAGCCGGTACGCGTCCAGCTTCGTTTCGCGATATCGGTCGTTGTCGAGCGCGAACAAGGAACGTTCATGCTCCTCGTTGGCGAACGCCTGCACGACGCGGATGCCGCCCACGTTCTCCTCGATCCGCGCGTTGAAATCCCCCACGCGGCCGAAGAGAGTGCGCATGGTTTGCGTCATCGCGCTACCGTAACGGGTGGAAATCCAGGTCATCGGCGGGACGACCAGCCCGGTAATGATCGCCAGAACGGGGTGGATCGTGTACATCAAAACGAACGAGCCGATAAAGGTCATCACGGCAATAAACGCGTCCTCGGGTCCGTGGTGGGCGACCTCGCCGACATCTTCCAGGTCTTTCGTCACGCGACCGACGAGATGCCCGGTTTTCTGGTTGTCGTAAAATCGGAACGGCAATTTTTGTAGATGGTCGAAGATCCGACGACGCATCTCGGTCTCGATGGAGATTCCGAGCACATGCCCCCAGTAATTGACGACAAATTGTAGTCCGGTGTTAAGCAAATAGATGGCAAGCAGACCCGCCGACGCACTCAGGATCAGCGTCCAGTTCTGACTCGGGAGGAGTCTGTCGACGAAAGTTCGGATCGCGAGCGGGAACGCCAGTTCCAGCAAGCCGGAAAGCACGGCGCAGGAAAAGTCGATCAGAAACAGGTTGCGATGCGGTTTGTAGTAAGAAAAGAATCGGCGGAGCATAGGCAGGTCAGGGAGATCCGTTCTAATACACGGGTGACGCGAGACTATCTCGCCGTTTCGTGTAACGCTACAATTGTATCGCGCCAGCCGGTTGAATTGGATAAGACCTTCCCGCAAACCGTTTTACAGAACGTTCCGGTGAGAGCGTTTCAACGCCCGACAGTAGCCGACGATTCGCGCTTTCCCAGCGCCGCCGCGACTACGGATCTCCTTTAATCCGACGGTAGCGGCTCGTAGTCGGTCACCGTGAACCCATACTCCTCGTCCGCAAGGCGAACATCGTAATCGATGAACGCCGATACCGGATAGCCGCCGACCGGGTCGAACTGGTGATCCTGTCTGTCGGCGCCGGAGTCCGCCGCCGATTCGAGCCGGTCGAACAATTTATCTATGGTGTTACTGTTGGCGAACTGTTCCGGCGAGATCGGCACGTCGTCGGAAAGAGGCCGCACGGCAACCGTCACCCCGTCGCGCACTTCGATAGAGACCGGTCCGCGCGCCTCGGTCGGCAGGAACGCGTTGACCAGGAGCGTATAGCGATACGACCCCGTGTTGCGCGATTCCCATAGCTCCCGGTTGCGACTCACGACGCCGCGCGTCCCGGAGTCCGACGAATCATCGCCGCCGCCACACCCGGCAACGAACAAGCCCAGCGAAATAACCGCTAGTCGCGCGGCGGTTCCCATCGATGTATATGTACGCATTCACATCTCCCATGTCTTCAATTGATTTTCCGCGAGTTTCTATGTCCCCTTGACTCTGACATCATGTGAGACTGTAAACTGCAACCATGAAGACCCCGAAAAAGACTGTCTCCTTCAAGACACTGATTCTGTTGCTCCTTCTTTCCGGTCCTTTCGCCGAATGTTCGGCGGCAGCCCCGCCCGCACAGCCCCCGCTCGTCGGGCAAGTGGTGGACGAAGCCGGCACGCCGGTGCCCGAGATCACCGTCGCCCGTGGCTGGACATGGGACATCGAAAAGAAGGCGGCGTTTAGTCCGTATGGTTCGTGGCGCGCTGACACGAAAGGCGGTTTCCGCGTGCCGGCCGAAGGCGTTGATAACTGGCCTTTGTTCTACCCACTCTCACTATTCGCGACCGACGCCGAAGGGAGACGCGGCGCAGTATCGGTGGTCCGCAAGGCGGGAGACCCGGTGACTTTGACTCTTCGCCCGATGGTGCCGGTGCGGTTCGGGTTGCGCATCAATGGTTGGGAAGGCGACGCCCCTTTTCTGAACATCACCGTCGCACCGAAAGGTGGGACACACGCGGTCACCGTTCCGAGCCGCTTATCCGGGAGAGTGCCGCTTCCGCCGGGCGACTACGTGTTGGAAGTGTCGTCTCTGGACACGGTCAGCCGCGAAGTCCCGTTCGCCGTCAAAGGTGGGAAAAACGCCCTCGACCTGGGCGTGATCGTGCTGGAGCGCGGACCGCTGGCGAAGCGCTACGGCAAACCCGCCCCCCCGCTCACGGTCACGGAAGCGGTGGGTGTTTCGTCCAAAGTGACGCTCGCCGATTATAGGGGCAAGTGGGTGCTGATCGACTTCTGGGGGTGGTGGTGTCCGCCGTGCGTGCAAAAATCGCTCCCGGAGGCGGTCGCCTTTTACGATCAGCACCCGGAGTGGCGCGACCGGTACGAAATCCTGGCGTTCCACTGCCTCAACGCCGCGACGGTCGCCGAACTTGATCCCCATCTGCGCTCGCTGGAAAAGAACATCTGGAAGGGGCGCACCCTGCCGTTCCCGATCCTGCTCGACGCCACCGAGAAGACACTCAAAGAGTGGGGCGTGACGATCTACCCGACCGCCGTTCTGATCGACCCGGAGGGGAACGTCGTGCGTGGGGGGAGCCTCGAACTGCTCGGCGAGAAGTTGAAGGGCGGGCGACCACCGGCGAAACAGGGGACCGAGACGACTGCGAAGAAAACACCGTAAGAGAGGGTGTGCAGACGCCGTCTATGCTCAAAATCGGGGAGTTCTCGCGGCTCTCGCGGGTGTCGGTCCGCATGCTCCGCCACTACGATAAGTTGCGCCTGATCCGCCCCGCCCACGTCGACGACGATTCCGGCTACCGCTACTACGCCCCCGAACAACTCGCCGAACTGAACCGCCTTCTCGCCCTGAAAGACCTGGGGTTTTCACTGGAAGAGATCGGGCGTCTGATGCGGGGCGGGTTGTCGCCGGAACAGGTCGTCGGGATGCTGAAGTTGCGCCATGCCGAACTGCGCCGGGAGTTGGACGAGGGGCAAGCCCGTCTGCGGCGCGTGGAAACCCGGCTGAATGAAATGGACCGGCAGGGTGAAATCGCCTCGCCGTATGCGGTCGTCCTCAAGCGTGTCGAACCGGTCCCTGTCGCTTCGGTACGCGCCACCATGCCGAACTATGTGGATATGACCGTCCTCTGGGAATATATGACACCGTTCCTGCGCGGACACGGACTTTCGGTGGACGCGGGACACGTTTACGTCTACCACGATCCCGAGTACCGGGACGCGGAAATAGACACCGAACTGGCGGTCCCGGTCCCGGAGGGCATCCCGTCCGCCGGGCGCGTGACCGTGACGGTCTTGCCGGGTCTGGAGTGCGCCGCCGCGACCGTGCATCGCGGCGCAGTCGCCGAAGTGTACGGCGCGTACGCCGCGCTTGGCAACTGGATGGGCGCGAACGGCTACCGGATCTGTGGGCCGAACCGATTGGTCGTCCTTCACCGCGCCGGTCCGCCGCGCGATCACGTCACCGAAGTGCTCTGGCCCGTGCGCCCCGAGTCTGTCGCGGCGGGTGGCTCAAAGGAGTGACAGTCTGTCTCTTTCCCCTATCCGCCCCCTGGTCGGAAAGTTAAAATCGTCCACCCCTTGACAGTTCGCAAGCTAACAGTTAGAATACTAACCATAATGCCGGATGATCTTTCCACCGCGCCCTGGATCTGTCTTGCGGTGATGCGACTGGGGTCGCGTATGGCTGCACGTTTCGATGAGGAGTTCCGGGCGCAGGGGATCACCCAGGCGCAGTTCCGCCTGTTGATTGCGGTGTATTCGGAAGGCGGAACGACGGGGATCGCGCCGAGCGTCCTCGCCGACCATCTGATGATCGAACGGGCGACGGTCTCGGTGCTCGCGACCCGGCTGATCGAGCAGGCACTTCTCGCCCGTAGCCCCGGCGAGAACCGCCGGACACATCGTCTGACACTGACGCCTGCCGGTAGGCAACTTCTGGGTCGGGTGGGACCTCACGCGGTCACACTATCGCACGAAACACTGGCGGGGATGACGCCCGATGATCTGCAACGGATGCGGGCGATTTTAGAAGGGTTAGAGGCGCAAATCCGGGTCGTGACGGGGCAACCGTCCGCCGACATCAATGCGCATCGGGAAGGAAAACAGCATGATAAAAATTGAGATGAAATCGTTTGTGCTATTTTTATTAGTATCGCTATCATTGCTATCGATTGGCATGCCCGCGCTCGGATCGGGGGTAAATATTGCCATGCGGTCGTATGTCGGGGATGTGCGGATGGACGTAAAGACAAAAAGCATCCATGTGACGATGGATCTAACGCTCGACTCCACGGACGTTGCAGTGGACAGCGTGACCTATCTCCTGAACAAGAACGCCGAAATCAAAGAACTGCGCTGGGACGGTGACACAGCGCAATATTCCTTCGACACGACGGGCACCTCGCCGAACCGTTACCTGCCTGACGCCCGGATGCTGACGATCAAAACGCCGGGGATGCGGAAGGGGACACACCGGCTTCGGCTGAAATACAACTGCCGCCTCGACGATCTGAAGCACCGGGGGTGCCTCTTCGAGGAGAACTGGATCGAACTCAACGGCTACAGCACGTGGTTCCCTATCAACTACGACTACGGCAAGTTTTCCTGCGACGTGAAGATCGGTCTGGATAAACGCTACCGGATGTCCGGTTCAGGCAGTGTGTCGGGCGACGGCAACGGCGCGTGGCGACTGATGCGGACCACCGGGGATACGGAGATCGTGCTGGTCGCCTCCCCCGAGTTGCATACGCGGCGGTACGAAAAAGACGGGCGGACGATCCGCATAGATAGCATCCGGATGACCGACGCCCAGGCGGAAGCGATGCTCGTCGCCTGCCGCGAAACGTTCGACCGCTACGAAAAATGGTTCGGCGGGACAGAAGGGAAGTCGCTGACGTTAACCCTGAACCCCACCCGCAACGTGACTTCCTATGCCCGCAAGGGGTTTATCTCCCTGCAAACCGAGGGGCGGGCGGAGAACGAACTGTACCAGACCATCGGACACGAGATCGGGCACTTCTGGTGGGGCAATGCTGTCTCGAACGACACCTGGGAGGACTGGCTCAACGAATCGTTCGCCGAGTATGCCGCGCTTCTGAACGACCGCGAAACATACGGCGACGAACCGTTCCAAATGACCATCGGTAAGTACCGCAAGGTCGCGGCACCCCTGCCACCACTCTGGGAGATCGATCGCGGCGGGGATGAGGGCGGTATCACGCTCTACCGCAAAGGACCGGTCATTCTGTATGATCTCGACCAGAAACTGGGGCATGAGCCGTTCCTGCGCCTGATGAAAGAGATCGCGACGCGCAAAGTCGCCCGCACCGCCGATCTGCTGACGCTGATAGAAACCCAGACCTCCGCCGAAACACGCCGCTGGCTGGAAGACGCTTTAAAAAAATAGAGGGAGAAGAGGCAACGTGAGAAGTTTTATGATCGTGATCATTGCCGGGATACTGTCCCTCTTTTCCGTGGTAGCGGCGCGGGCACAGGAAACGCCCAAGTCGAACCGCGATCCGCAAAAGGCGCGACTGATTACGTCCGATGTGACGAATTTCTGGCGGGCGTATGACCTCGCCGGGAAAGTCGCGACGAAGGACGAGAAGATCGCCGCGTATCAGCGTGAGTATTTCGATAAGGGGAGCGTCGGTCTGAGAGATTTCACCCGCCTGCGCATCGAGAGTTCGAAACGACTGGTCGAGACTATCGAAGCGATGCCGGGCTACTACGCTTCAATACGCCCGAATATGGAGCGTATCGCCGCACAGCAGGCGCAGGTACGGGCGGGAACGACACGTTTAAAGGGGATCTACCCGGACGCCGAATTCCCCGACGTGTATGTCCTGATCGGGGTCACGAACTCCGCCGGGACCGCGTCCGAAAACGGATTGCTGATCGGGGGCGAGATGTTCGGCAGAAACCCCGCGATGCCGGACGCCGAACTGAGTCCGTTCCTGCGTCGCGTCCTGCGCCGGGTGGAAGAGTTACCGGTACTCGTCGCACATGAACTGATCCATTTCCAACAAAAGAATCGTAGCACCGAGAAGACCCTGCTCCACGGCGCGATTATCGAGGGCGGCGCGGACTTCGTCGCCAAACTGACGTGTGGGAAGAACAGCAACAACTCTGGACCGAGTTCGCTCGGGAGATGAATGGCAAGGATATTTCCAACTGGTTTTATCAGGGGGACCGCGCCAAAGACCGCCCCGCCGACCTCGGTTACTACATCGGC
The DNA here is from genome assembly GCA_014379275.1 of Armatimonadota bacterium. Classification (GTDB taxonomy): domain Bacteria; phylum Armatimonadota; class Armatimonadia; order Armatimonadales; family Armatimonadaceae; genus JACMIU01. The sequence continues at coordinate 10,424 of JACMMA010000672.1, forward strand.
TACAAGATCTGCGAGGCATATTACGAGCGAGCGAAAGACAAAAACGCCGCCGTCCGCGCCATGCTGGAGACGACGGATGTCGCGGCGTTTCTGAAGGCGAGCGGTTACGCGGAGAAGTTCCCGCCGCGCACCGACTGAAGAGATCGACGGCGTGACAGCCAGCAACTTCGGCTTCGCGCCGTTCGACGCCGTGCGACACGACCCCGGAGCCATCATATTCGGTGAAATATACCCGATGCCAGGAGAAAAGAAATGACGCCCGAAATAACGAAAGACGAGTTCGTTCCTTACGCGGAGACGCTACGCGCGACAGTGACGCGGACCGCGATGATCGCCGTTTTCCTCGCGACCTTCTCGGTCGTGCGGCGCGGCGACCTGACTCCATTCCCGCTGGGGTTGTGGGCGGTGCTGGTCGTCTGCATACTCTGGTTCTCGTTTTGCGGGCACTGGGTCGAGATATTCTTCCTGAACTACCTGCGCCCGCGCCTTCCCCGCAACCGCCAGGTGCAGGTCATCGCCCGGTTCGGCGTCTGGTTCCTCGGCGGGGTGGTATTGATGGCAGGTATGCGGGCGACCTGGGAGCTATTGATGGCAAGTACCGCGCCGTGGGGAGCACCGTGGTGGCAGGGCGGCGTGTCGTTCGTCGTCGTCGAACTGATCGCACACGCCGTTCTGTTACAATCGCGCGGACTACCCAGTTTCTACAATGGAAAGGGTTAAATCGATGCGAATTATTTGCTTGGTTGTTGCAGCGTTATTGATGTTGTCAGGGTCCGCCATGGGGCAATCGCATGATGAGAAACTGCTGACACCGGAGCAAGGTCGGGCAGACATCGCGTTCGCGTTCCAGACGTTGCGCGATGTTCACCCGAACCTGTACGCGTGGATACCGGAGGGAACCATCGCACGCGAGCGGGTGGCACTGGAAAAATCGCTGACCGCACCGTTGACCAGAAAGGAGTTCTGGCTGCGGTTCACGCCACTCATCGCGCGACTGCGTGACGGTCATACGTGGTTGCCAGTACCCGTCAGTATATGGGGGGAGTACCGCGACACCGGGGCGAACTTATTTCCGCTTGACACACGCATCAACGGGGAGAAGATGTTCGTCAAGGCAGACTACGGCGAGGCAACTCAACTCGCCCCAGGCACTGAAATCGTTGCGATCAACGGTATTCCAGTGAGAACGATCCTTGATCACCTGATGCCCTACGCCAATGCGGAACTCCTTCCCGCGCGTTGGAACCAGATAGCCAACTCCCTGCGGTCATCGCTGTACCTTAACCTTGGTATCTCCGCCCCGTTCATCGTCACATACGCGCCCCCCGGAGGTAAGCCAGTAGTAATCCAGCAACCGGGTGTCTCGTGGAAAACAATCGTCGCAAAGCGCGAGTCGACGCAGAAGGCGGCGGGTGGCGAGACATACTACCGATATCGTTTGTTGCGGGAGGACAATATCGGACTTATCGAGTATGACCGGTGTACGGATTTACCGAAGTTCGAGACATTCCTGAAAGAGACGTTCTCACAAATACAGAAAGACAAGCCCCGTGCGCTGATCATCGATGTGCGAGGAAACCCCGGCGGGCGTGGCGGTTTGAACGAAGCCTTGTGTGAATACATCACCGACAAGCCGTACCGGGTCTTCGGCAGAGGCGATTTGAAGGTCAGCGGTAGCGTGAAGCGGTTGCTCGGACGCGAAGCGTATGTCGAACGGCTTGGTGAAGAGGCATGGAAAGCACCGGACGGGTCCCTCATTAGCGACATCATCGATTTCGCGAAGCCGGAACCCAACCCCCTCCGTTTTTCGGGGAAGGTCTACTGCCTTGCGGGGGCGGGGACATTCTCTAACGGCATGGCGTTCGCATCTGTCATCAAAGATTGCCAGTTAGGTATCCTCGTCGGCGAGGAAACGGGCGGCGTCGGTTCTGCTTATGGCGACTACATCACATTCCGGCTACCTCACAGCGGTTTTGACCTGAACATTTCCTTGAAGCATATCTTCCGCCCCAGCGGCATAGACGACGGGCGCGGTATTCTTCCCGATCACGAAATCAGGCAGACAATAGAAGATACAGGGGCAGGTCGCGATACCGTACTCGATTTCGCCCGGCGGTTAGTCACATCAGGCAGTCAGTAAGTGACCCTTGGAGACAGGGATGTTCCGCTTCTTTTTCTGTCCTGCCCGGACGGGGCAACCTCACGTTGCATCGGTGGACCTGCGGTGCTGTGTCAGGTTGCCCCCGTCCGGGCAGGACGAAAAGAAGAAGCACCGTCAGGACTTGCTGACGAACGGATGCTCCGCGTGTTTTCGGAAACCGGTCAGCGTCAGCGAGTTGTCGGCGCGAACGTTGAGTACAGAGTAGCCACTGTTTTGCGGTCCGCTCCCCTCGATCATCGCCGCCATCGTCAGATACGGGATCTCGTTGATCATTTGCAGCTCGTTTTTGTGGCTGTGCCCCTGGAAGACCGCCAGCACCTTGCCGGACTTTTCCAGGATCGTCCGCACCGCCGGGGCACTATGAATCAGGTAATCCACGTTTTCTGGAGCGTCGAGCCGCTGATGGACGAACACGAGCACCTGCCCTTTCGCCGATTGCAGATCCTTTTCCAGCCACTCACGCTCCGGTGCCGGGATATCCGTATCCGTCCACTTGAATCCGCCGGGAGCGTAGGCGACGCCGTCGGCGCGGAAGCAGGCGTCGAGAATCACACAATGGACTCCCCCCTTATCGAACGAATACCAGGAGCGCGGTTGTTCACATCCCGTCAGAAACTGCTCCTTGGTCAGCCCGGAAACACAGTGGTTCCCGAGCACGAAATGACGCGGGGCGTTCAGTTTCCCGAACTCGCCGGTGATCGTGCGCAGGAAGCCGGTTTCTTTTGCAACATTCGGGGGGGTCGGGGTGTCGATCAGGTCGCCCAGCGCGACCGCGACATCCACCTTTTCCCGGTTAAGGCGGCTCACTGCTTCACGCATCTTGCCCAGGGACTCGCGATAGTAGCGTGTCCCCTTCGTGTCGGCGTCGGCGTAGTGCACGTCGGTAATTAAAGCGACTTTCAAAACCGGCTCGGCGGCGAGGGCGGACCTGGCGTCGCTACCGGCGGCGAGCAGTAGCAACGTCCCGCCGCCCAGGAAAAGAGCCTGGCGGCGGGTTATGGGTTGGGGTTGTGTGTTTACGGGCATTGGCTTTTACTCGTGATCGGGGCACCGCCCCAGGTTTCCGGCGAAATCCAGTAGTTGAAGAACACCGAAAAATCGGTGCAGGGCGCGGGAATATTCTTGATCAGCGATTCGACCTTGGCGGATTTGGCGTGCCCATCCAGGTAGACGACGTTCGCGAATCCGTTGTGCCGCCGCCCGGCGTACTCGATATGTTTCTTCAGTCGGGTCGGGGAGTTACGCCCCCACGCCCCGATCCCGGATTCCGCCGCGTCCATCAGCATCATGCACTCCGCCGGTCGTTCCACCGTCGCCAGGGCGTTGGGGTGGTAGCGCGGCGTCAGACCGTCATAGTTCCAGGCAATATTTTCCAGCGCGTAGCCCATTTGCCGGATAGTCAGCGTGTTCGCCGCGTTGATCTCTTTCGGGACATTGTCCTCGCCGGTTCAGCTCGGGCAGAAATAGATCTGCGTGTTCTTGGTGTAGGGCAGGAGTAGCGCGGTACAGAAGCGAATTTCCAGCCAATCCCCGGTCTGCTTCTTTCCGTAAATGTCGGTGACAAAAATATTGGGGTCGTTGATGCCGGTGCCGGGACCGACCGCCGGAAACTGCTCGTCGTAATCCTGAACATACATCAGGAAACCGAGGCCACTCTGCTTCTGATTGGACAGGCAACTGGTCTGCCGCGCTTTTTCGCGGGCTTGCGCGAAGACAGGAAAAAGAATCGCGGCCAGAATCGCGATTATAGCGATAACAACGAGAAGTTCGATGAGTGTAAACGCTTTTGTCGGGGCGTTTCGCTTTGGAGAAAAATTCATCTTCGGCTCCTTCTATGCGAACAGGATTTCCAGACATGCCCGGTCAAGACCGGATGATCAAGATGATACTGCGGCATTGTTAAGCGGATGTGAAGATTGTGTTAACCCTATATTAAATATTGGTTAACCGGTGCATATGTATAGACTTATTTTTCGTGCTTTGGGGATGAGAGACGGCTACTGTGGCAAGCGCGGAGCCGGACGAAACAGATCGCGGGTGTCCCCGTCCGCGTCATAAGCGCACTCCTCTTGGAGGGGGAGCGGTAAGGCGTTCCGTTCCACAAGCATATCGACAAGCCGGTTACGACAGAAAGAACACGCCAGTCGTTCGTAGCACGCGAGCAACAGCGGAACGGATGCGTGGGACGGATGAAATTTAATATAGCGGCGAATCCCCCGACAAATAAACTCAAAGTTCCAGTCGTCCCACTCCTCCCGCAAGACGTTCTCGATCCGCACGAGGTCCCCCTCGCCGGGATTTTTCGCCAGTAGTTCGATGCCGTGAGGCATCCGCTCTTTCCGTGTCAGCAACTCCAACGCGGCGGTGCGGATGGAGGGGTGCGGCGTGTTTTCCAGCAGGCTGGTTGCCTGCCACGCGACCCGTTCATCGTCAGTCTGCCGAATGAGAGGTAGCACTCTTTCCGGATTCCAGGGGAAGACCTCATACGGGGACGTTCGCAGAATATCGAGGTAGCGGAGCTGTCGCGCCCGGTCGGTCTCGGCGGTGAGATCGAGAATCAAGCCCCATTTCACCGCCGGGTTCATGGATTTCATGCGCGGCTTCAGAACTTTTTTCTCCGGGGGGGCTTGGATATACGCCCGAACATCCGCGAGCGTGGGCGGCAGCATATTTTTTTTCTGCTTCTGTTTTCGTGTCGCCCGCGCCTCCTGCTTCACGCGGACCTTGCGAACTTCATCCAAATAGCGTCGTCTCGCGGGGAGATTTGCCGCCGTCGCGTCCAGAGCCGCCACGCCTACGGACTCGCCGAGGTGCTCCGATAGGCTGTTCAGCAGACTGATTTCCGCGCGGCGTTCGTCGTACGGCGGCGGACGATGCCGGAGTTGTTCGGCGAGACGCCAGTAGCCCGCGACCCCGTCCATCGCGAAAATCTCCTCGCAAATATGGGAAAAGCCGTACGGTTCCTCGGAAATCGCCGCCGTGCCGTGGTAGATCGGCTCGCGCAGATCGCTGACCCCGTTTCGCGTGAGAAGGGCGGCGAGGCGGATCAGTTGCGTGCGGAACATCCCTTCCGGTTCACGGTCGGTGCCGAACGAGTCTAGTGCTTGGGCGGCGCGGTCGGCGTAGTACGATGGCTCCCCGGTCGCTTCCAGCACATCGAACAGATACGGCGAACGTTCGTCTTCGAGTTGGCTGTCGAATTGCCAGTATTCCGAGCACGCGCCCCAGACGACATCCCGGTACGGCGTCGTGTCGGGTTGCTCACGCAAAAACAGCACCGCGCGTCCCCGCCCGTGCTTCAACATCGTTTCTAAGTCCAGAATCGTTCGCCCTCCGTCATTGCTCTGTATCTATATCGCCGCACCCGCGCCTTTTGGGAAACTAGTCCCCGCGCGATATACTCAAACGCGCGGTTTGCGCCGGATCGACAACGCGGAGAAGGGCGGGGTGCTTCCCGCCTGGATGGAGGAACGCTTACATGCCCGCCGAAAAAAATTCGCACTGCTCCTACTGCGGCGAACCGTTCACCGACGCTACCTGGCCTCGCCAGTGCTCGCGGTGCGGAAACCGAAGTTATCTCAATCCATTGCCCGTCAGCGTCATTCTCCTGCCGGTCGGTGACAACGGACTATTACTCATCCGACGCTCCATCCCACCGCAGGAGGGTGCGCTGGCACTGCCCGGCGGCTTTATCGGCGTCGGCGAGTCGTGGCAGGAAGCCGGGGCGCGCGAGGTGCGTGAGGAAACGGGAATTGCCCTCGACCCGGCGGAGGTCCGGCTGTTCGATGTGCGGAGCGCGCCAGACGGTACTGTGCTCATTTTCGGGATCGCCGAACCGGGGCGTATCGAGGCGGATCTTCCTGTGTTCGTCGCTAATCACGAAACCAGCGAAATGTTGATAGCACGGGAACCTATGGAACTCGCCTTCCCCCTGCACACGCAAGTCGCCGAACGGTTTTGGCGGGAACGCACACGGCGATAAACACTCCCTATCGCGGCGGGATATAATCTCTTTACTCATGTTCACGGTAGCGGCCCTTTACAAATTCATACGAATCGAACCGGCACGTGTCGGTGTGTTGCGCGAAAGCATCTATGCTTTTTGCGCAGAGCGCAACATACGAGGTCTGTTTCTGCTCGGCACCGAGGGGTGTAACGCGACGATGGCGGGGGCACCTGACGCGATGCAGGAACTGCTGGCGTTTCTCCGATCCCAGCCCGAGATCGGCGCACTTTCCCCGAAGATCAGCGACAGCGACTCGCAACCGTTCGACCGTCTGAAGGTAGAGGAACGCCAGGAGATCGTGACCCTGAACCGCCCCGATATATTTCCGGAGCCGGGCGATAGCAACCACCTTTCTCCTGCGGAGTGGCACCAGACCCTGACATCGGGCGGCGATTTCCTTCTGCTCGACACGCGCAACGCGTACGAGACCGAAGTCGGCGTGTTTCGCAACGCTATCGACCCGCAACTCGAACAATTTTCTGATTTCCCCGAGTTCGTTAAAACCCAGGACATTCCGAAAGACAAAAAAATTCTGATGTACTGCACGGGCGGAATCCGTTGCGAGAAAGCCCTGGTTTACATGAATCGGGAAGGCTACCAGAACGTTTACCAGTTGGACGGCGGCATCCTGAACTATCTGGAACAGTACCCGGACGGCGAGTTTGAAGGGGAATGTTTCGTATTCGACCGGCGGATAGCCGTGGACCGCGAACTCAAACCGACCCGCCAGTGGACGCTCTGCCCCCTTTGCGGGGACCCGGCGAAGGAGTCGGTCGTTTGCGGCAACTGTGGCAAGGAGGGCGTCATTTGCCGAAAATGCGCGTCGAACCCCCTGCTCCGCGTTTGCTCCCAGAACTGCGAATATCACTTCGCCCGCCTACCGAAATCCTGCCAATAGTTTCCGCGCCTTATCCGTTCGTCCGGCGAAAAGGTGTGTGGCGATTGTGTCCAACTTCGCCGATGATGCCGGGGCGTTCTTGTACTTCTTCCGCAGTTGAAACAGGGTGACGGGGAGCGTCAGGTCCTGTGGCTTGTAAGCAAACTTCGGCTCGACGTGTTTTCGGCGGAGCCGTTGCGTCGTTTCCAGATCGCGGTACCCGTGCTCGATCGACGGTTCGATTATCGTCCCCTCACCCCAATCGTTCCAGGTGACAAGTTGTATTACAGAAGCGCTGCTTTTCAGTGCCCGCTCCAATGTCTCCTCGTACATCTTGCCGTTCTGGTCGTCGATATGCCCCCAGGACGGGTGAACCCCGGCTTGCGCGTAAATGTCGTCGAAGCGCGGGAAGGCAGCGGGAACGAAGGCGGCCCATGTTTTCGCCGTGCGATAGAAATGGTCCTGTTCTTCGATCGCCTTCGTCGTTCCCCCGGCGGGTTGGGGCCAGCCGAATCCCCCGACGGCGGGGGCGCGGCGGTCCGATTCAGTGAAGAAGTACGGCGCGGGGGTGATGCCGGAAAATATCCGGTCCCACTGCGCACCGGTGTAGTTCCCGCTCCCGAAGACCATGAAGAGCGGGCGTCCGGTCACGGAAAGATAGGCGGGGTCGTTGAACCAGTTGGAGCGCATCCACTGCAAAATCTGCCGCCCGTGCGCGACGGTGTCGTCGCCGGGGATGCGTTTGGCCGCGAGCAGTTTCGGCACTGTCTGGTCCTCGTACATGATCGCGTAGCGCAGTCCGGCTTTTTTGACGAAGCGGATCAGGTGTCGTGTGTTGCGATGGATCAGGCCGTAATCGAGAAAGTCATCGTTCCCGTACCAGTCGATGATGACGCCGTCTATCCCGGAGAGTTTCATGAGCAGGACATGGCATTCCAGGGTGTCCGGGTCGTTCGAGTCATACAGGCCGATCAACGGTGTATACAGGGAAGCGGATTCCCGTTTCCCCTTCACGACGACATCCGGCTTGAAGTGGTTCATGGTCCAGTGCCAGCCCCATCTTTTGTTCGCCGGGTCTGCCTCGTACCACGGCATATAGTGGGCCATCAAGAAACGTTTAGACGGCGGGGGTAATTCGGCGGCACCTGCCGATGCCATGCCCTGGCAGATCAGTACACTAATCCAGAAGAGTATCGCCGTTTTGTGACGCCAATGAGCTGACATTGCTGTAGCGTATAGCGCCCAAGAAACCTTGTCAAATCAATATCATATATGCTGATTTTTGTTTCCTTTTTTGTCCTCCCGGACGGGGCCAACCTTACGTTGGATCGTTGGACCTGCGGTGCGGGGTTACCGCTTTGTGAGCCGGGTTAGCCCCTTGCTGTTTTCCCGCGAATCCGTCGGTTCCAGGTTTTCACGGCGTGAAAACCTGTGACCGACGGATTCGCGGGAAAGAACCAACCGACAACAAAGCACCAAACAAGAAACGAGCACCGCAGGTCCAACGATCCAACGTAAGGTTGGCCCCGTCCGGGAGGACAAAAAAGGAAACCGAATCGTCGTTGTGCAATAGTACGTGTATTAGCGGCGCCGCATTTCGAAGCCCCGCGCCGCGAAAGGACATCCAATGCAGGACAGGAACGATAACAACTCCGGACGCCGCCGTTTCCTCACACGTTCGGTCGCCGGGTTAGCCGCCGTCGGCTTGCCCGAGTGGTTTGCGCGCGAAGAAGCATCTGCCGCCGTACAAAGCCCGCCACGCAAGCGGTTCGGGCCCAACGACCAGATCCAGGTCGGCGGCATCGGCATGGGCGGCAGTCGCGGCGGCTATCGCCAGGGTCTGGGTGACACGCGGGCAGCGTCGCGTCAGTCGGGTTGCAAAGTCGTCGCGGTCTGCGACGTGGACCGGGTACACCTCGACGAGTCGGTGAAAGAGTTCGGACCGGACACCAAAGGGTACACGTACTACCGCACCCTTCTGGAGCAGCCCGACATCGACGCCGTCGTGATCGGGTCGCCCGACCACTGGCATGCCACCATGGCGATAGACGCGATGAAGTCGGGAAAAGACGTGTACTGCGAGAAACCGTTAGCGTTGACCATCTACGAAGGGCGACAGATCGCCGACACCGCGCGCAAAGCGGGTGCGGTATTTCAGACCGGCTCTCAGCAGCGGTCCGATGGGCGGTTCCGGTTGGCGTGCGAACTGGTGCGTAACGGGCGGTTGGGCGAAATAAAACGCGTCGAGGCGCGTCTCCCCGGCGCTCCCGCTGGCGGTCCGTTTCCGGTCGCCCTCGTTCCCGGTGACCTCAACTGGGATCTGTGGCTCGGCCCCGCTCCCAAAGTGGAGTACATCAAAGAGCGCACCCACGGATCGTTCCGCTACTGGCGCGAGTATTCCGGCGGCATGATGACCGACTGGGGCGCACACCATTTAGATATTACGCAGTGGGCACTGGGCATGGACGATTCCGGTCCCGTGGCGGTCGAGGCGCAGGGAACGACTCCGACATATGAGCCGCATTCGTTCAACGTTTCCACCGCTTTCGACGTTACCTACACCTACCCGAATGGCGTCACCGTGGTTGCCACCAACAAGGGCGAAAACGGGATCCGGTTCGAGGGCGAGACAGGCTGGCTTTTCGTCAGCCGGGATCGGATCGAGGCGAGTGACAAAGCGATCCTGGACGATCCCCTGCCGGAAAACGCCATCCGGTTATACAAATCGGACAATCACATGGGGAATTTCATCGCGTGTGTGCGCGACCGCAAGGCACCGGTCTGCACGGCGGAGATCGGTCATCGCTCGGCGACGGTCTGCCATCTCGGCAACATCGCGCTACGGCTGCCGGGGAAACCACTACGATGGGACCCGAAACGCGAAACGTTCGTCGGCGAGAACCAGGGAGACGCGAACCCGCTCCGCCGAACGGCCATGCGGGAGCCGTGGGCGGTCTGAGCAGCTATGGTCTCGCCAGCAAGCGCCGGAGCCGGAAAAAGTCGAAGCCGCGCGGATCGCTCTTGCGCCCTTCGGGCAGGGCGATAGCGCGGTGGGAGACGATACGTTCCGGAGGAATGCGGTAATGCTGCTCCGTACGCAGGCGACGGATGATAGCCGCGACCGCCTTATATTGACGGTCCGTGTACGGTTGAGATCCGTCGTTGCGGTTGACGATTTCGATGCCGACGCTGAAATCATTGACATTGGCACGTCGCCCCAGCCGCGACGTGCCCCCATGCCACGCCCGCTTTCCGAGCGGCACCATCTGTATTACTCTGCCGTCACGGGCGACGACGAAATGCGCGGAGACTTTGGAGCGGCGGTTGAGAAAGATCCGCACGGCGTCGTCCGCCGTTTCCGTCACGGTCGCGTGAAGTACAACACAATCCACCGCCGAAAAAAAAGGGCGACTGTTATGGTTCGGGGAGTGAATCGCGACATAACCATCCTCCATACGTGAAGCGTTCTGTTCCGAAACGTACGCGGCAGTACAAAGCAAGGCCATCAACGCGACAAATAACGGGAGCCACGGCGTATCCAGCTTCGGTTTTCTTTTTCTTCTTACGGGTGGAACTTTCAAATGGCTTTGTTTTCATTACGTCAGACCCCCTTTGACGCGTGTGAGTTGCAGGGGCAGTGAGCGGGATATCAGCTTGCGAACTCATCCGCAACGGTATAATCGTGGAAACGGCGACCGCACGGAGCGGGTATCCCACCGGAAGCAAGCGGTAAGGAGGTAGCGAAGTTGCAAAAAGTTCAGGAAATAACTGGTGGTTTGGTCCCGGCACGTTCCGCGCCTGGCGATGCCGATACGCAGGATTTATTGACCGGTGTACGTCTCGAAAAGTGCAAGTTAACCCCGCCGGAAGCCGACTGTCTGCATGAGGAACTCAAGTCCACGCCCAACATTCTGGGCTACACGATCCCCGAGTTGTTGGGTTTTTCCGAAGTCCTCGTCGCAACAGCGAAGGGCGAAAACGGAAGCGAGGCATTCGCGGGGGCGTGTTTGTGCAAAGATTTACGGTGGAATTGGACAGAAATCTCGGTGGTCTATGTCCTCCCTGCGTTCCGTGGTCGCGGTATCAGCACCCAACTTTTTACAACCGCATTTGCCGGCGCGCGGGAGCGGAAACGACACATCTTCACGCTCAGCCGCAGTCCGCAGGTGATCCACCTGATGGAGCGACTGGGCATGGAGACCAGTCGCTCGATGTGGAAGGCTCCCCTGGCGGTACATCTGGAAATGAACTGGCATATGATGAGTGCGTATCGCTGGCGCGAGGCTGGTCGGAAGATGAAAATGCGCAAAGACGACGGCTACGAATTTCTCGGCGGGGTGAAGCGGTACGAAAAAACCGGCAACATGTAGAAGCACATCCGTCCTTCATCTGTCGCCGCTAAAATCAGGCACGATTCGCCCGAACTGTAGACCGTTCGCAACGGGTATAAACACGCTATGGACGAATCAAACCCTGCCACACTGCCCCCCGAAGCATTTCGCCGCTATGACGAATCACCCGACGAAGTATTTTACCGGACGCCGCGTTTCGTGACGCATATCGACGATGGCGCGATTACCGCTGTGACACAACTGTACCGGGAGTTTTTCCCCGCGGACGGTGCGATCCTGGATCTGATGAGCAGTTGGATCAGTCATTTGCCGGAAGAGACCGCCTACCGCGAAGTCGTCGGTCTTGGCATGAACCGCGAGGAGTTAGCCGCGAACCCACGCCTGTCCGAGTTTGTCGTGCAGAACCTGAACGACGACCCGACGCTACCGTTCGCGGGCGACCGTTTCGACGCCGCGGCGATCTGCGTTTCCGTGGACTATTTGACCGACCCGGTGGCGGTGTTGCAGGAAGCCGCACGGGTGCTGAAGCCGAACGCGCCGATAGTGATTACGTTCTCGAACCGCTGCTTCCCGACAAAAGCGGTCGCCGTATGGCACTCCTTAGACGACGCGGGACGGGTGCAACTGGTCGCACACTACCTGGAGTCGGCAGGCGGCTGGACCGACATACAAACCCTCGACCGCAGCCCCGCGAACCGTCGTGGCGATCCCCTCTTCGCCGTCGTCGCGCGGCGGGCGTAAGACCTGCCCCGCGTTTCTCCCGCCAGTACCCTCTGGGTGCCCGGGGGGAGAAACGCGGGGAGAAACTCTAAAGTTAACAGGTTGTACGGGCGCGGTTTCTCGCTTATACTAGATTTCTATGTAGTCCGTCAGGCGGCATCCTACGGAAGGAGTGCCGCGATTCCCGATGAAGTTGATTCGCCCCATGCCCAAAACAAAAAACATCCTTTATCCCCTCGTGTTCGCGGCGTTACCCCTCCTGC
>JACMMA010000673.1 GCA_014379275.1 Armatimonadota bacterium
GGTATCGCTATCGCCGGAACGCACGGCAAGACGACGACGGCGGGCATGGTCGCGTCCATACTGATGGCGGCGAATCTGGACCCCACGGTTCTCATCGGCGGCGACTTGCCGCTGATCGGCGGCAACGCGCGCAACGGCAAAGGCGAGTTCGTGGTCGCGGAATCGTGCGAGGCGTACGACGGGTTTCTGTACCTGCACCCAGAAGTCGCGGTGATTTTGAATATCGAAGCGGATCACCTGGATTATCACGGCACGGAGCAGCACGTTTTCGACTCGTTCGATAGATTCGCGAGGCAGGTGAAACGATTCATTATCGCCTGTGCCGAGGATGAGCATACAGGGAAATTCACGCAACGGTTGAAGACAAATATAGAAGCGCATTTTGTGGAGTACGGGGACAGCGAATACACCTCATCCGTCGAACTTTACAAAGAAATTGATGGCACTATTGAGATTGCAAACAATGGCTTTCCTGTCTTTGACGAGGATGCCAAGCAAATCAATTATTCTGGAGTTGGTCCGCTTCGTCTCAAGGTTCCCGGACGACACAACGAACTGAATGCGACAGCCGCTGTGTGTGTCGCTCTCGCTATCGGCATCGCGCCGGAACACATCGTCGCGGGGCTGGAATCGTTCACGGGGACGGGGCGGCGGTTCGAGCGGCTGGGCGAAGTGGGCGGCGTGACGGTGATCGACGATTACGCGCACCATCCGACCGAGCTCCGCGCGACGCTATCGGCGGCGCGGTCGGCGTTTCCGGGGCGGCGGATCGTGGCGGTGTTTCAGCCGCACCTGCCGTCACGGACGCGGGATCTGATGGGGGAGTTCGCGGAGGCACTCGCGCACGAGTACGCCGATGCGGTGTTCGTGACAGATATTTATCTCGCCCGCGAGCAACCTATTGTCGGTGTAACGTCCGAAGTGCTGGCGGACGCCATAGACGCGCTGGGGAATCGACCGGAAATCATTCGCTACGTCCCGGACAAAGCCGATTTGCCGGAGCACTTGGCGGCGTTCGTCCAGTCCGGCGACGTGGTAATCACGCTCGGCGCGGGCGACATCCGCGCGGCGGGCGAGGGATTCCTACGCCTGCTGAAGTAGCGGATGTTCGTCGGGGGGTACAACCCCCGACGAACGACGACTGACGGTACGAAGACTTATGACCAAACTTAAAATAGCCGTCCTTTGCGGCGGAACATCGGCGGAACGTGAGGTTTCCCTTAACACGGGACGGCAAGTCTTGAACTCGTTGGACCCCGAACGTTACGACGTCTACGCGCTCGATACCGCTTCCGGGAAAATGTTCGTACCCGACGCGATTGCCGGAGGTGTAACCCCGCAACTGCTGATGACGGCGGGCGAAGAACCGGTGACGGCACTCGCGGAGTTGCCGCGACTGCCAGTCGCGGCTCGTCCTGATGTCGTGTTTATTGCGTTGCACGGACCGGGCGGTGAGGACGGTAGCGTTCAGGGTTTCCTGGAAACGTTAGGCATTCCTTATACCGGATCTGGCATACTGGCATCTGCACTGGCGATGGACAAAATGCGTTACAAAGCGTTCATCGGCACAGAAAGCATCGTCACGCCGCCGGGGATGGTGTTCTATAAAAATGACGCGGCGCAAAATCGTCGTGCCATCGGCGATGTCGGACGAAACCTCGGATTCCCGGTAATTGTCAAACCGAGCAGACAGGGAAGCACATATGGTTGCTCCGTGGTGAAAGAGGAAGGCTACTTAAAATCCGCGCTCGATAAGGCGTTCCGGTATGACGATACCGCACTGGTCGAGCAACAGATGATCGGGACCGAGATCACGGTCGCTGTATTGGGCAACGACGACCCGATCCCGCTTCCCGTGGTCGAGATCGTCAGTAAGGACGGGTTTTTCGACTACGAGTCGAAGTATTCCACCGGCGAATCCGGCGCGACGGAAATCGTCCCGGCGCGCATCTCGGAGGAAGCGACCAAGGATGCGCAGAACATTGCCGTACAGTGCCATCGTCTGCTGGGTTGCCGGGGGATGAGCCGCACGGATATGTTCGTGCTGGACGACGACGAAATCGTGACGCTGGAAACCAACACGATCCCCGGCATGACGGCGACCTCGCTCCTGCCCAAAGCTGCGCAAGCAGGCGGGATCGGTTTCCCGGACCTACTAAACCACCTGATCAAACTCGCCCGAGAAAAATAGCACCGCAGGTCCAACGATCCAACGTAATCGCGGAAACTGCGTTTCCGCTGCGTTGGCGCCGTCCGCGAAGGACAAAAAGAAAAAAATGAACGCCCGTGATAACCGACGAACCAAAACCATTAAGCCCGCCCCCAAACCGGAGGCAGGACCGCGCCCCTTGTCCGAACGCCAGCGGGGGCATCTATCGCATCTTCGCGCCGCGCACGTCGGGCGACCCGAAGCGGTTCTGCATCGCACCGTTGTGAGTGTCCAGCGAGTCGAGTCGAAGGCGGGCAAGGGGACGAGCACCGCGCCATTTCGCTCCGGCGCGGCAACGGCAAGACGGCAACGCGAAAAAAGCCGCCAGAACCGCAAGCGCATCAACTGGGCGAAGGTACTTTTGCAAACGGCGACCGTGGCACTTTGCGCCGAAGTGATCGCCGCTCTCATCTTCTCGCCGCGTCTGCGGATTAGAACCGTCGCCGTAGAAGGCAACGCCACCGTGCCGACCGAGCGTCTGATGAAACGGCTGGCTATCGCGCCGGACACCAATTTGCTGGAACTGCTTTACAAACGGGGTCGATTGCTCCAAGCCGTCCGCGCCGAGCCGACCGTGGCAGGAGTGACTATTCATCCGCGCTTTCCCGACGGACTTGTGGTCTCCGTCACCGAACGGCAACCATTCGCGGCGGTGAAATTCGACTCTGAACCGGGCAGGTGGTACACATTGGATAAAAACCGGGTGCCATTCCGCTTTTTCGAAGGGTTGCCGGAAGCAGATTTACCATTGGTTTCCGTGGCGACGCGGGGCGAGGCGACGGGAAAGAATGCCGTGCAACCGGTTCTTGGAATCCCCTGTGTTGCACCCGGTTTGGCCGATGTCGGAGATTGCTTGACGTGGGCGAGGCAACAAGGGGCGAATTTCCCGGTAGAAAAAGTCACGATTGATAATGCGGGCAAATTATGCTTAAATAGGGTGGGTGGAATGACGGTTCTTCTCGGACCTGGAATGGATTTAAACGAAAAATTAGGCACACTTTCGCTTCTTTTATTGAAGCGGACGGACCTGCGCGGCTCCGCTCCCACCCAAATCGCTAAGGTTAACCTGTACGCGTATGACGCGCCGGCACTTGTGCCGCGCGAAGACACGGGACAGACAGTCGACGGCGAATTCGAAATGCCCTGACGCTTGTTCAATCGAACCCGAATGGAAGCCGCGCCCGATGAGTGTTTTTGCCGCCCCCTCCCGTAGTGACCCGTGGGTCCCGTCGATCGCCGCCCTGTCGGTAATCTTCGGCGTGCTCGCCGCCGCCTCGCTTCGCACGCAGGACCGTATCCGGGGGGAGGGGTTGATCGGTGCCCGCCCGCAACAGGTTTTCGGCGCTTACAGCGAAATGCGTGCCACCGTTTCCGAACAGAAGAAACAGATCGGCGATCTGCAATCGTCCCTCTCCAAATATCAGGAAGCCGCCGCGAAAGAAACCGATAATGAAAAGCTTCTGTATGCCGACTTGCAAAAATCGAAGGTGATGGCCGGTATCGTTGCCGTGACCGGACCCGGAGTGACAGTCACGCTGCGAGATGCCCGCAAGGTTCCCTCGAAGCCGAGCGACATGAGCGAGGAAGAGTACATCCAGTGGACGAACGGTTACCACATCCATGACGCGGATATACAAACCGTGGTCAACGAACTGCGGGCGGCAGGCGCGGAAGCGATCTCGATCAACGATCAGCGCGTCGTGGCGTCCACCGCGATCCGGTGTGTCGGTCCGGTCGTGCAGGTGAACGCGGTGCCGACATCCGGCTCCCCGGTGAAAATCAGGGCGGTCGGCGATCCGGAAGCGATGTTCTCCGGGTTCACCATGCCGGGCGGCGTCAAAGACCAGTATGCCATGACCGACCCGCAGATGTTCGGTATCGAGAAGTCGAAAGCCCTGACGCTCCCCGCCTACTCCGGCGCGACCCCGCTTCGATGGTCGCAAATCGCCACCGATAAAAAAGCAGAGCAGGCACAACGCGCCTCCGAAACCGCGACCGACACCGTCCCGGACCCGGTTAGCGGCGATGCGCCCGATACAAGCGCGGCTCCGAGCAACGCCCTGCCGACAAAGGAGAACAAGAAATGACCTGGCGTAAAGAAATGTGGTTGGTTCTCGTTCCGGTCGTTTGTAGCATCGTCGGATTCGCGCTCGGGTCGCTGTTTTTTCCGTACACGATTCCGCCTACCGCCGCACCGTACTTCAGTCTCGCCGCGCTATCGTGCATGGACGCGATCTGTGGCGGGGTACGCGCGGGCGTCGAGGGCAAATTCCACCGCGATATTTTCCTGTCCGGCTTTTTCATCAACTCGCTCCTCGCCGGACTTCTCGCCTACGCCGGGGACCGCATCGGAGTGGACCTTTACCTCGCCGCTATTGTCGTCATGGGCTGGCGCGTGTTCACCAACCTGTCACTCCTGCGCCGCTATTTCCTGACGCAGTCACAAATGGCACGGAAGGAGAGCGGAGTATAGGTTTTAGGGTTGGGTGCTGGAAAATACGCGGATCACCCGAGACCCGCCGGACGCTTACCCTGACCTCTAACTGCTAACCCCTAACCAGGATGCCCAAGGGTGACATCGTTGTAGGTCTTGACATCGGCACGACAAAGGTCGCCACGATCATCGCGGAGGTGGCGCACGAGGGGGGGCGCGTGGATATTCTGGGCGTCGGCACGGCTCCCTCGCAGGGTTTACGCCGCGGCGTCATCGTGGATATAGAGCGCACCGTGGGGGCGATCTTAGAGTCCCGCGACAAGGCGCAGCGCATGGCTGGCGCGGAGATCCATTCCGTCGTGGTCGGCGTGACCGGCGAGCATATCACGTCCGTTAACTCGAAGGGCGTCATCGCGATCACGCACCCCGACCGTCAGGTTACCGATGAGGACGTCGCCCGCGTGATGGAAAACGCCCGCGTTATCGTGCTCCCCCCGGACCGCGACATCATCCACGCCATTCCCCGCGGCTTTACCCTCGATGGACAAAACGGCATCCGCTCGCCGGTCGGCATGAGCGGCACCCGCCTCGAAGTCGAAACACACATCGTCACCGGGGCGACCACGTTCCTGCGGAACGTCGCGACCTGCGTCGAGCGCGCGGGACTGCGGATCGAGGACATGGTGCTGGAACCGATCGCCACGGCGGACTCCGTGCTGATGAACGCTGAGAAAGACCTCGGGGTCGCGTTGGTGGATATCGGCGGCGGCACATCCGACATCGCCATTTTTCAGAACGGCGACATCTGCTGGTCGGGAGTAGTTCCGGTCGGGGGCGTGTACGTCACCCGCGACATCGCTGCCGGTCTGCGCACCTCCCTGGAGGAAGCGGAGCGCGTCAAGCTGGAACACGGCACCACGCAACTCAACGGCTTGGTGACCGAGGCAACCTTTAACTACCGCCACGTCGGCTCCGACGAAGAGATCACCGAAAGAGCACAATTTCTTGCCGAGATCATCGAGCCGCGGATGCATGAACTTTTCACGATGGTGAAGGCCGAGATCAACCGTTCGAACTTCGCGTCCCGGCTTCCCGCAGGCGTGGTCGTTTCGGGGGGCGGGGCAATGCTCGCCGGGGCGCGGGATCTGGCGGGCGAGATCACCGGCCTGCCGGTACGGATCGGGTTCCCGGGCGGCGTCGGCGGACTGGGCGAGTCGGTCGCCGCGCCGTCGTTCGCGACCGGCGTCGGCCTGGTACAGTGGGGGGGGCGGATGCACGCCGGATTGGGGCGACGGGAGACGGCGGGCGGCTTCCTCGCCGCCCTGCGGGACTGGATCCGCAAAATTCTGCGCGGCGGGTGAGTTAGGGGATACGGTTCCCCCGCGCGATTTGTCGGTCGGGGGTATGAATACCCCCGACGAACGATTCATTCCAGGGCGTTTTGCATCCACGGGGGAACCGGCGGGGTGCGATCCTGTTCCAGAACTACCGTTGTGCCATCCGGACCCGTGAGCAGGTACATGCGATCAACGCTACGGTGCATCAAAAACATCCCCTGCCCGAATCCGCCGGTGGTCCACCCGCGCTCGATGGCGCGATGGATCAAATTATCGTCGATACCGCTACCGGTGTCTCGGATCCAGACCTGAAGGACGCCCGCAACCGGGTCCGCATGCACGCGTCCTTCGCCGCCGTTCGCATGCCGCACTGCGTTCATCCCTGCTTCTCCGACGGCAGTCTCCAGATCCTGAACCCGCTCTTCTCCAAACTGAATCTCCTCACCCACGCTGCCGACCTGCTTACGCAGCTGTCGCATGGTTAAAGGAGCCAGGTCAACCGGTTCACGCGCCGGCGGCAGAGGTGAAGGCAGATCCGCGGACGAATCGCAAAGGCGGAGCCGTCCTTCCGTCAGTCCGAACAACATTTCCTTCAAGAAAGTACGCTGGCGGGTGACCACCTCCTTTTCACCGGTGATGTCGCGGCACACACCGATTATCCGTAACGGCTTACCAGTCGCCTCGTCACGCAGAATATTGGCGAGCGACAACACCCAGCGGGTCGTTTCCCCGTCGGGCCAGAGGGTACGATACTCCATGTGATATTCCCGCCCCCCACTTTGTAATGCGTCCGCAAACTCGGCGACGATCCGGTCCCGGTCTTCGGGGTGTATCCACTGCGCCCACCCCTCGCCGGAAAGAACGAGCGGGGTACTTTCGTCGGTCCTCCGCCCGAACAGTTCCGCGGCACGGGCATCCAGGGTGTTTACCACGGGGGTTTTCGTCATGTCTATTTCCCATGCGCCCAAACCGGCGATCCCTGCCGCGAGACGAAGACGCTCCGCACCGCGCGTTTCTTCGCGCTGTAGCCGCGCGTTGTCCACGGCGAGACGGGTGATTTCGGCGACATCGGCGAGCACTTCCCGCTCCTCGACAGACCAGGGTCGCGGCTCGGAATGGTGCAGGACGAGAAGGGACACCCAGCGACCCTCCCGTTGGATAGGGGCGCCGACGAAAGCACGGATGCCAAACTCCGCCAACGCGGCACGGTGTTCCGGAAGCACACGCTCATCACGAAGAACATCCTCGCTCGCCATCACCTGACCGGACCGTAGGGATTCGATCACCTTTCGCCCGAACGGGAGAAGCGGGCGGGTCATGCCCGCGATACTGGGCACACCCTCTTGTACAAAATCGCGGTAAATGCTGATCGTCGCATCGTCGGTCTCACCGGACTCGATCTCGCCGAACGTCGCGCGACTTGCCCCGGTAAATTCGCCGATCAGACGTGCCGCCTCGTACAACACCGCATCGGGATCAGAAATCAAACGAACCCGTTCGGACAGGTTGTCGCGGAACTGCTCCCTCCGCTCCCGCTCTTCCCCCTCCGCTCTGGCTTGCCTTTGCGCCGTGATGTCGCGGAAATACACCGACAAGCCGGAGGGAGACGGATACGCGCGCACCTCGAACCAGCCGAGTAACGGTCCGTAATGCACCTCGAACTCGACAGGGGCTTGGTCACGCACGGCACGCCGGTATTCCGTCTCGACGATAGTACCCAGTGTCGCTCCGTACTCGTCCCAGTGGATTTTGCCCAACAGATCGCTTGCGCTACGTCCCAGGAGGCGTTCGGCGGCGCGATTAACGAATGTGAAGCGCCACCCGTGGTCGAACGCGCAGAACGCATCGGTCACGCGCTCGAACACGGTCGCCACTTCGTCGCGTTGTTTTTGCGCCTCGTCCTCCGCCCGCTTACGCTTGGTTTCGTCCACCACGACCGCGACATACCCCCGAACCGTCCCGTCCTCGCCCACATCCGGTACCATGTCGGCGTGAACATGGCGCGGCATTCGGCCTTCGTCATAGGGGAGCGTTGTTTCATAGGTAAGACGCTTTCCGGAAAGGACGGCGTCGATCCGTTCGCGGGACGCCTGAAACGCCGCCTGACCGATGACCTCGGCGACCGTGCGACCGATAATCTGCTCTTTCGGCACCCCGAACCATTCGGCGTACCCCTGGTTCACAAGGCGGTAGCGCATCTCGCGGTCGACATAGGAGATCAGAAGCGGGGCGGCATCCGTCACCAAACGCAATTGGTCGGCGGCGTCACGCTCGACACGCTCCGCAAACTCGTACGCTTCCTGGCGCAGGCGGACCTCGTTGCGTACCGTTTGCTCCGCCTCTTTGCGTTCCGTAATATCGGCGATGGTGCCGATAATCCGCGTGGAAGCACCGCCACTGCCTGCGTCACGGAAATGCTTCCCTCGTGCCTCGATCCAGCGTATCGCCCCGTCATTGGCACGAATGATACAACACTCGAACTGCCAGTCCGTGCCGGAAGCGAGCGCGCGACCGTACAGGGCGTCTACGCGGGCATGGTCATCGGGGTGGACATGCGAAAGAAACCGCGCATAATCCCACTGGAGTGAGGTTTCGGTTCCATCATAGCCCAATATTTCGTCGTGGCGAGCCGAATGGCGCAGGACTCCGGTAGCGGTATTCAACTCCCAGTATCCTAAACCCGTCACCTCCATGGCGAAGTGCGCGAGATCGCCGTTCGCCCGTGCGGCATCATCGGCGGCGGTCCCTTCCACCTCTTCGGCGGAAGGGACGAGGAGATTTTCGGCGGCGATCCGGTGGTCCGCCGGTTCGGTTCGACGTGCTAAGAGGACGCAAACATCGTCTTGAAGCTTTCCAACCGCGAAATCTGTTGCCGCGCTAACGATCCGTTCGCCCATGGCTTCCGGCGTCACCGCTTCCGTGAACGCCTGCCGTGCTACTTCGATCAAGCCGTTGTAGCCGAACATGTCTCGTTCGGGAAACGGTCCCCGTGCCTCGGTAATGCCATCCGTGACGAGGATTATCGTTTCGTCTACGCCGAGTGATACGGTTTCGGCAGCATACTCCGCGTCGGCGTTTATGCCGAGAATCAACCCGCCTACCTCGATCGATTCCGTCGTTCCATCGCCCCGCACGATGAGCGGATACTCCATCCCGGCCGCCGCTACCTGCGCCTCGCCCGTGCGCGTGTTGATGACCGCCACGGAGACACAAACCAGCGCCTCATGGTCGCGGGCGTCGAGGCGTTGTGAATCCATCAAGAACGTGTTCAGTCGGTGTAAGGCGGGTGTCGGATGCCCGTATTCGCGCAAAAGTACCCGGAGGGCGTACTTCACTTCGGCGGTGTGCTGGGCGGCTTTCAAACCCTTCCCGGTACAGTCCCCGACGATCAATGCGACCTTGTCTTCGGTCAGCAAGACCGTGTCGAAAAAATCTCCGCCGAACTGCGCTTCGTCGAAGGCTGCTTCGTACTGCGTGGACACTTCGAGGTTGTTGAGTGTGGCGACGGGCGGGGTGAGAAGCAAAGCGCGTTGAAGGGTGTCGGCGATCCGCTTCTGCTCGGCGAGCAGGTTGTCACGCTCGCGCTCCGCCTCCGCACGCTGGGTGACATCGGTTTGCACACCGACGAAATGGGTCAGTCGGCCATGGTCATCGTGAACGGGCGAGATAGCCAGATCGTTCCAGAACGGGGTGCCGTCTTTTTTGTAGTTTTGCATCACTACGTGACAAGCCCTCTCCTCGGCGATCGACCGGCGGATTTCATCTATGGTCGCGGGGTCGGTGTCCTCACCCTGTAAGAAGCGGCAGTTGGTCCCGTCAATCTCGCTCGCCGCATACCCGGTCAATATTTCGAAGGCCGGGTTGTGATAAACGATGGGGTTGTCGGGTAAGTGTGGATCCGTAACCACGATGCTAGTCACGGCGGCGTGAACGACCCGATTCAACAGAAGCAGCGTTTCATCAAGCGGACCTGCTTGCTGAACTTGGTCCACGGGTCTCACGGTAGCCTGGTTGTTTCCTCCCATGACCGAGTCGGTGGTCGAAAAAGCCGGTGCGAGAGTCCCGTTGTGCTCCTCCGCTCTGCGGTGCTCGGATGCATATATAGACTCCATCGTCCCGTTGCTAGCGACTACCTCTTTTATCGTAATGTCCTGTTTCTAAGCGTTTTGCGTCACTCGTACCCTAAAAACAAGACAAGTTTACCATTTTCGACGAAATCAAAAACATACTATTATCTGTTGTTTGTGAGGGGTGAATCTGTTTGTCGCCGACGGCGGGTAAAATGGTTTGAAAGGTTTTTGAGAATGAATGTACTTAGCGAGAGCGACCTCGCGCATTTTCGCGAGCAGGGTTATGTGATCGTGCGGGACGCCGTACCAGCGGAGAACCGAAAGGCGGTGATCGACGCGCTGTTCGCGTTCCTTGAGATGGACCCTGAAAACCCCGACGACTGGTACCGTGCGCCGCTGACGCCGGGCGGTATGGTCGAGATGTATCAGCATCAAGCGTTGTGGGATAACCGGCAGGCGCCATGTATCCACGGGGCGATGGCGGATCTCTTCGGGACGGAAAAACTCTGGGTTTCCATGGACCGGGCGAATCTGAAACCACCTTTCCGCGCCGATCACCCGGACTATGACCATAAAGGTTTTACACATTGGGATATGGACACGACTAAACTTGCCACCACGCCGTTCGGCTTGCAGGGCGTCCTTTATTTGACCGATACGACCGAAGAGATGGGCGGCTTCACGTGCGTGCCCGGCTTTCACAACGATCTGGAACAGTGGATAAAAGAGCAGCCGGAGACCCGGAACCCGCGCGTGCCGGACCTGACGCGCCTTCCCCTGAATCGTAAAGTGATCCCGGTGGCCGGGAAGGCGGGCGACTTCGTGATCTGGGATAAGCGACTTGCGCACGGGAACGGGCGTAATCTATCGGACAGACCGCGTCTCGCGCAATATATCACGATGTTTCCCGCGAACGATGCCAACACCGCATTCCGCGAACAACGGGTGTCCTGGTGGCGTGACCGGACGCCGCCGCCGTACGACTGGGTAGTCGGCGATCCTCGCCAACGGGAGCAAACCCAGGGGACAACGGCGGAACTCACATCACTGGGCCGGAAGCTTCTCGGTTTAGAGGATTGGGGGACATGAACCACCACGGAGACAATATCACTCGGTGTTGTCTCCGCTACGATTTAATCAAGATTTAACGTTGTCTTAAACTCTTCTTAATACCATAAGGTAATAATAGGGTTATCAAGAAATAATTCTTGGTCGAACGGATATGAAGGAGTACCTTGTGCAAAACAATCGTAGTAATCGTCTGGTCCCTACAAGATCCTCGTCGCGAGGATTTACGCTGATCGAACTGCTAGTTGTAATCGCTATTATAGCGATTCTCGCCGCCATCCTCTTCCCTGTATTCGCACAAGCGCGCGAAAAAGCGCGCCAGACTACGTGCCTATCGAACATGAAGCAGATCGGCACGGCGAATCTCATGTACATGCAGGATGCCGACGATACGGCTTACCCCTACCGGCACAACGTTCCAGCACCGGGGTACGGTATTGCTACCGGACGCCCAAGGGTCATTTTCTATAACCAGCTCCTGGACCCGTATATCAAAAGCTATGCCGTCTGGAGATGCCCGTCGAACCCGAACGCGTGGGTCAACGATAACAACACCGTGCCCAGAGCCGACGGCACCTTCGACAGCTACGGCGGACAGAACTCCTACGGCCTGAACAACTTCGTTTTCAACCCGCGCCGTAGCGGCGGTAGCGACACCGGCATCACATTCGCCGAAATCGCAGCGGAAGCGGATACCGTGATGATGGTGGACACGATCTACTACAACACCCTGCCGCGCAACCCCACCCGGCTGAAGGGTGACCCGGTTAACTTCGACCCCATCGCGAGCGGATACGGCAGTTACTGGCGCAACATCGCGAGCACCACTTGGCCCGGCAATGACACCGATGCAATCGCGCAGGGGAAGAAACGCCACCAGGGTTTCGTCGTGACGTTGTTCGCGGACGGTCACGCCAAGGCAATCCCGTATGATCGCCTCGTGAACGACCTGACCAACAACCCGATGAACAGCATCTGGGACCCCTGGAAAAAGGGACCTTACGTCCCGTAACGTTTGTACAAGATCGGACGGGGGACGCCGAACGAAACCGTTGACGTTTTCCGACTTCCTGTGGAGTTAAAAATCCACCGTTGCCAGAGACACGCTGTGTCTGGCAGCGGTGGACCTTCGCCCCATGATTTCCCCTTTTGCCGTGCCCGGACTGCCAAACTATGACTTGCATTTCCAAAACAACATCGCTTTTGTTCGCCACCCTCCTTCTATCGGGACGATCCCATGCCGCGCAAGATTCCGCGCCGAAAAGACAACCAGAGTCACCGCGAATCCCTCAGAGTAGCCGCTTACATAACGGATGGAACCTCACCCCCGCAGGGAAGCACATGGGAACGTCCGATATGCCTCTGGGATCCGCGCTCTCCCCGGACGGTAAAACGCTCGCGGTGATTTGCGCAGGTTACAATGATCACCGCGTGACTTTGCTGGACGCCACCACCGGAGCAGTCAAACAATCCCTGCCGCTCGAATCCGCCTGGAACGGGATCGCCTGGGCGCGGGATGGGGCGACGCTCTACGTTTCCGGTGGGGGGCAGCCCCAGATTAACGTCCTCGCTGTCGGTAGCGACGGCACGTTGATGCCCTCCGCCCCGATTCTTCTGCCCGACATCAAGGGCGGCAAGGAACGCAAGAAAACCGAGCCGCAAGCATACGTATCCGGTCTCGCCATGTCCGCCGACGGGAAAACGCTGTTCGCGGGCAACTTCGCCACGGATACCATCTATGCCGTTCGCCTGTCCGACGGCAGTGTGCAGGGACAGCGTAAACTGGAGATGAACGCCCACCCGTATTGTCTGCGCCTGTCGCCGGATGGTAGCCGCCTTCTTGTCACCGAAGGGGCACTGGCGGCGATAGCGGTGCTGGATACCAACGATCTGACTCAGGTTCAGCGCATCACTACAGACGGTCATCCTAACGATTTGCTGTTCGCCCCGGACGGCCGGTTGTTCGCGTCCTGTGCCAACTCCGACACCGTGCTGGCGATAGACCCCCGGAACGGTCTGACCCGCGAGCGCATTTTCGTGTCGCTGACGCCGGGGTCTCCGGCGGGAGCGATTCCGAGTAGTCTCGCCCTGTCGCCGGACGGTAAGACGCTGTACGTCGCCAGTTCGGGAAACAATGCGGTGGCGGTTGTGGATGTGGCAGACCCGGTCTTCAGCACGGTGGAAGGGTTTATCCCGTCTGGCTGGTTCCCGACACTGGTAGCCGTAGCGCCGAACGGCCAGCTGGTCATCGGAAGCGGCAAAGGCATGGGTACCGGTCCCAACGGCGGCGAGGCGTTCCGCAAATCGCCCCCGCCGCAGGTACGCGATGCTGTGGCGCGGATGAAACCGAACGGCAACATGTCTATCTCGCGGCTCCTGCACGGCATTCTGTCCACGCTCGACGCCCCGACGGACGCACAATTAGCCGCGTATACCAAGCAAGTCTATGCCAACACACCGTACACCGACGCCATCGTCGGGCGACCGAAATCCGCGCCCAAGCCCGGCAGCAACCCGATACCGTCGCGCCTCGGCGACCGCTCGCCGATCAAGTATGTCCTGTATATCATCAAGGAGAACCGCACTTACGACCAGGTCTTAGGAGATTTGAAGGACAAAAACGGGAAACCGCTCGGTAACGGCGACCCCGCGCTGACCCTGTTTGGCGAGGAAGTCACCCCGAACCTGCACCAACTCGCCCGCGAGTATGTCACGCTCGACAACACGTTCTGCGACGGCGAGGTTTCCGGCAACGGGCACCCGTGGAGCACCGGCGCGATCGGCACCGACATCGGCGAACGGTCGTGGATGATGTCCTACAGCGGGCATGCGCAATGGGCGCTCAACGATATCGACATCTTCCCCCCGGCGGGGCGCATCTGGGACGCCGCCGAGCGCGCCAAAGTACCGTTCGTCTCCTTTTACAACACGTGGACGACCGATAACACCGAGCGTAACATGCCCGACGTTTGGCGTGTCGGGCGCGGCAGTCGGCGCGACAGCGAGAACGCCGACGTCTTCATCTCGGAGTTGAAACGGTACGAGGCGCAGAATAACATGCCCCGTTTCATGATCATGGACCTACCGGAAGACCACACGAACGGCACCCGGCCCGGCGCGTTTACGCCGCGTGCCTGTGTCGCGTCGAACGATCTGGGCGTGGGCAAAATCGTGGAAGCGTGTTCACGCTCGAAGTTCTGGAAAGAGATGGCGATCTTCGTGATCGAGGACGACGCGCAAGCCGGCCCCGACCATGTGGAGGCACACCGCACCACGGCGTTCGTGATCTCGCCCTACACCCGCACCGGCAAGGTGGACAGCACACACTACTCGACCGTCTCGCTCCTGCGGACGATGGAACTGATCCTCGGCATTCCGCCGATGAGTCAGTACGACGCGGCGGCGACCCCGATGTACAACGCGTTCACGAATAAGCCCGACCTGACCCCGTATACGTTACAGGCACCACGGATCGATCTGAATGTGAAGAACGAAACGGTCGCCCATGGTGCGGCGGAGTCGAGCGCGATGGACTTTTCCGGTCCCGACTTGCTCACCTCTGTGCAGGTAGACGCGCTGAACCGTATCCTCTGGCACAGTATCAAGGGCACACACGTTCCATACCCGGCGATCCACCGCCGCGCCCTGCCGCTACGCGATGGCACTATCGCCGCCCCGGATAACGACTGAGAACCGGAACAACAAACGGGGGGCGATTCATCAACCGCCCCCCGTTTGTTATCCCAATGCGCATCCCCCATCCTTTCCTGTTGACTATAGGGCACGTGAGTCGTAGCGGGTACAATGCCTTGTCCATGACGGACAAGAAAGGCAAACACATTGTTGGTACAAAGTGCGATACTTTTGATGACATTTCTCGGAGGCGTGTACGCCCCGGCTGATGCGATTGTCTCAGCCCCGCAAACCGCGAATCTACCCACTTCAGGCGTAACCCGCGCGGAGTTCGGAAAGACCGCCGACGGTACCTCGGTCGCGGTCTATACGATGACGAACAAAAAAGGCGTCACGGCGCGGATCATGAC
>JACMMA010000674.1 GCA_014379275.1 Armatimonadota bacterium
CTCGCTCCCGGATTTTTGAACCGCCGAGACGCCAAGGTCGCCGAGGCCGGAGACGGTACAGCGGTTTTCCTCTTCTCCGGCCTCGGCGACCTTGGCGTCTCGGCGGTTCAAAAATCCGGGAGCGAGGGGGCTGCGAGGACGCGCCAGGTGGTTGAGGGGAATATACCCCATAGGCGCGTCGGCTCTTCGCGCATCAGAAGCGTTATCGAGTTATCGCCGGTAGACCAGAGTGCATTCCCGCTTGATGCCTCACGGGCGACGATTCGGGTGAGCACGAGGCGCTTGTCCGGGACGTTGTCGGGACCGGGTAGGATGCGGGGCGGGGTGATCTCGACCTGCCAGTCGGTGTCGACGGCTTGCTGGCGGGTGCGGAAAAGTAACAGGCGGAGTCGTTTTTTGTCGAGCGACCCGGCACGAAAGTCATTCGATACGACCGCGACCGTGCCCGCGATGTCCCCTTTTTGCGCGGCGATTCGCGCCTTCTGAAACGCTTCTGTGATTCGCTGTTCCACGGTCGGTCTCGGGCGCGTGAGAAACCAGGTCGCGACCCCACCGACGGCAAAGATCACGGCGAAGAAAAAGAGTAGACTTCGGCGGCGCGCGGCGTCCGGATTGTTGTTGTATCCCATGCGTTTTGTGTTTCCCGCAACCGGACGAAAAACAAACCGACCTCCTGATCCCAGAGAGCGTCTATACGGTGCATAGGATTTATTTCTGTTGCTATTTTTCCCTTGACCGACTGCTTAATCTTGGCTTAACATAGTGGGGATACACTTACGTTGTCGTAACAAATATAGCGTTGGCAGAGTTCCACAAAAGATTTTTGGCGAGCTTTCCCGGAGCGTGAGATTTGCGAGACAACTCCTTCTTGAACGGGCCCGCAATCGGTGGAAGCCGACTGCGGGTTTTTTTTCGCACCCGTCAACTCAGTTCGGCGAGGAGTTCGCGCACTGCGGCGAGGGCGTCGGCGGTGGGAATTTCCTTCGCGCCGTCTTTGTCCGCTTTTCGGGCCTTGATCTCGACGTTACCCGCGGCAAAACCCTTGCCGAAAACGACCCGCACGGGGTAGCCGATCAGATCGGCGTCCTTGAACTTCACGCCCGGGCGTTCGTCGCGGTTGTCGAGCATCACCGAAATCCCTTCCGCTTCCAGTTGGTCGTGCAGGTCTTCGGCGGCTTGCGAGGCGTCTTCGTCCTTGGTGTTCGCGATCACGACGACGACCTGAAACGGCGCGACGGCGGGGTGCCAGATGATCCCGTTCGCGTCGTGTGATGCTTCCACGAGTGCCGCTAAAAGGCGCGAGTTTCCGATCCCGTAAGAACCCATCAGGATCGGCTGTTGTGCCCCGGATTCGTCGCTGTAATAGGCCCTGAGCGGTTCGGAATATTTCGTTCCGAGTTTGAAGATGTGACCGACCTCGATGCCGCGTGCGTCGGTCAGTCGATACTCCGGTGCGACCGGGCATGGGTCTCCGGCGACGGCGACCCGGAGGTCGGCGTAATCGCTCGGGGTGAAATCGCGCCCGACGTTCACCCCGACGAAATGCGTGTCCTGCCGGTTCGCACCCGCGACGGCGTTCTTGAGGTAGCGCACTTCGTAGTCCGCGATGACACGCACCCCTGATTTGATCCCGGTCGGCCCCGCAAAACCGACCGGCGCACCGGTGACATTCTCGACCACGCCGGACGAAGCAAGCGCGAGTTCTTTCGCGCCCGAAAAGCGGCGTAACTTGATCTCGTTGACGTCGCGATCGCCGCGCAGGAGCACGACGACGGGAGCGCCATCGGCGACATAGACCAGCGTTTTGATCAATTTCGTCGGCGCGACTTTCAGCAGAGTGGCGACCTCTTCGATGGTGCGTGCCCCCGGAGTAGAGACTGTTTCCATGGCCTGCTCGGGGGCGTCCGCTTCTTCGTCCGGAGCGATATCCAGGCACGCGCACGCCTCGGCGTTCGCCGCCCAGTTCGCTTCGGCGCAGCGAAGCACGGTATCCTCGCCGGATTCGGTCAGGATCAGAAACTCGCGGTTGTCCAGATCGCCGATATCCCCGCCGTCCGCTTCGGCTTCCACGAACGGCAAACCCATCCGGCTGAAGACGTTGCGGTACGCCTGCGCGAACAGCTGGAAGGAGTCGTCCATCCCTTTCACATCGCGGTCGAACGAATACGCGTCGAACATAATGAACTCACGGGTGCGGAGCGTCCCGCCGCGTGGTCGCGGCTCGTCGCGGAATTTCGTCTGGTTCTGAAACAGAAGCAGGGGTAACTGCCGCCAGGAGCGCACTTCGCGGCGCACGATGTCGCACATCGCCTCCTCGTGCGTGAACCCGAGCGCGTATTCGGCGTCACGCCGGTCCTTGAGTTTGTAAACCACGGGGACGTCCCATCGCCCGGTTTCGGTCAAAAGTTCTTTCGGAGTCAACGTCGGTAGCCGCGTTTCCATGCAGTGGACGCGTTCCATCTCCTCCCGGATGACTTGCTCGACGCGGCGGATCACGCGCCACGCGAGCGGCAAGTAGGACCAGACCCCGGCGGCGAGTTGGCGGATATATCCCGAGCGGAGCAGGAGTTGGTGCGAAGGAAGTTCCGCATCGGCGGGGACTTCGCGCAGGGTTGGGAGTAGATAACGGTCGGCTTTCAAAGGATGACTCTCTTTCGTCGCGTCGGAGGTGAGGCAC
>JACMMA010000675.1 GCA_014379275.1 Armatimonadota bacterium
CCAGCAGGACGAAAGTCGCCAATAAAAGGGCGAACCCCTTCCCCCACTGTGCGTTGCGCAACTGTCCTGCTCCGGGCAGCAGGAACGACAAAATTGCGGCGACATACGGGGTCGCCTCGGTCACCGGCAAAACATCCGTCCTCCGGGCGACACGCACCGCGCTCCCGGGCGCTACCGGGTAGGACGTTTCTGCTCGCTCTGAGTATCGTTCCGCTTGCTGGACTTCGCGCCGCGCCTGCTGACGCAGGACACCCACCGGCGATGTGACGGTAGGAATCGGCGGCACCGTCGGCATCACCGACTCGGGTTTCGCCGGCTCCGTACCGTCGGCGAAACTCGCCCCACAATTGAGGCAGAACGAGAATGTCGATTCGACCACGTTCGCCGGTGCGGGGGTACCACAGTTCAAACACAACCGCCCGCCGTTGCTCCGTTGCCGCGCCTCGACTTCGGCGCGGCGGCGTTCGAGTTCTGCCCGCTCCCGATCGGCCCGTGCTTGAACCGCTTTGCGGTGGGCCTCCTCGCGCTCACGGCGCAATGACTCGGCTTGTACCTGGGGGGGAAGCGGCATCTGCCCCGATTTCCGCGACGTGGAAACTCCCCCCCAAGCACCCCCCTGCACCGTGCCGAGTTCGGCGGCGTAGATCGTTTCCTGTTCCGAAAGTCGCTTCCACTGCGCGTCGGTCATCGCCGCTTCACCGTTCGCCGTCACCGCCAGCACAGTCGAACAGTTGCCGCAGGTACGCGCCGCCGGGGGGTTGGCCCGACCGCAAGCGGGGCAGACTAAATCGCTGTTACTCAAGCGGAGCACTCCCCTCGCTATTCGCCGCATCTTGGTCACTCGCCAGATCCGGCTTTAACACCGTCCCGCAATTGATACAGAACGTAAACGCGGCGTCGGTCTCTTTGCCACAGGAGGGGCACGTCAATCGCTCGTTCGCGAGTGTCTTCATCGAAATCGTGGACAGCGGTCCGCGGCGGCGGTCGCCGACCTTGTCGCGGAAGATGTAACTTCCCGCGATGATATTTTTGTACTCGTCGGTAGCGCCCCAGCGCAGCACTTCTTTGGCACGGAGTACCGGAATCGGATGCGTCTTGTCGGATTCGAGCATCACCTTGTAGAATTTGTCCAGCCGCGACCAATCCGGCCGTTCATAATCCTCGGCTTGCTTCAAATACTCCTCACGGTCCATCTGCTCGAAAATCTTCGGAGAACCGCCGGTCAGTTTGAACAGTGCGGAAAACACGACTTCCGGGTCCTGCACCACAATGATTGCGGCGCGGTCGGCGGAAAACTCGGCTTTGCGGGTCCACTCCAGAAGCGCTGCGCGTATCGGGAAGGAGAAAAGGTCGCCCATGCCGAGTCGCAGATCGCCGAGTTTGGCGAGCAGTTGCAACATGAGCGCCATCAAGCGGTAGACCGTGTGCCCGCAGTGGATATGCCCCATCTCGTGCGCGATAACGGCGAGCAGTTCGTCCTCGGAAAGCAGTTCGACCAGACCGGTATGTAGCACCATGGTCGGGTTGTCCCGCCCGAGTGCGAACGCGTTGGCGATGGGGGTCTGCGAAACGAACAGCGACGGTTCCGGGAGGTCCAGGATCGTGCAGGCTTCGCGGAGCAACGCGTGGATACGCGGTAGTTGCTTGGGAGTTACACGTACCGCCGAGGCACACTCTTCGTGGTAGATGATCTTCTCGAAAGAGTACTGCGAAAACTTGGACGCTACCAGTTCGAACCCGGGCACGGCGCGGAGCGCGGCGGTCGCTTGCTGGTCCAAGGGGTGGCGGTAGGTATCCGGGGCAATCTGTGGAAAGCGGACTCTGCCAGTGGGCGTAGCAGTCGTTTCGATGTTGTCCGCGGCGATTTCGGTCTGGGAATTGGTTTCACTCATAGTTTGTATACGACGGTCCCTTCGGGGTTAAAGCATCGGTTTGCTAATACCCTTTCGGACACCGCAATATCTTTTACGGTTGCGCGGCAGTCGACGTTTCCGTTTCGCCTTTATTATATCGCCTCACCCGGAACCGTTTCTTGCTATGGGCATACATTTTCTCAGTGGCTGGCAGGGAACATTCGGGTTTTATCGATGGGTA
Organism: Armatimonadota bacterium; assembly: GCA_014379275.1. Classification (GTDB taxonomy): domain Bacteria; phylum Armatimonadota; class Armatimonadia; order Armatimonadales; family Armatimonadaceae; genus JACMIU01. Next base: position 2,095 of record JACMMA010000675.1, read on the forward strand.
TTTATCAACCGGTGGTATGAAGGAACTGGGAAACCTATGACACCCGATGAAGTAATAACCGCGTGGCTTGACGCCTATAACGCCCGCGACGCGCACGCGCTGATCGCGCTATACCACGACGATGCCGAAGTTTTTCAGGTGGCGGCGGGTCCACCGCTTCACGGACGGGACGTTCTGTTCGAAAATTTCGTCGCCTTCTTCGCGGCGTTCCCTGACAACTATACGAATCCGGTCAACGTGATCCATACCGACGCGTGGAGCATTGTGGAGTGGCAGGGCGGCGGGACGTTTCTAGGCAAGTTGGGTGAGTGGGAGCCAACGGGGCGGCACTTCGAGATACGTGGCTGTGGCTTTTTCCGAATCGGGGGCGGGAAGATCGCCTACCAGCGCGGCTATTTCGACAGCCTCGGCTGGTTCCGACAGATTGGAGTGGTTGCGTAGCTGTTTGTCCCTCCCCAATCCCTTTCCACATTACGATGAGAGGGGTCGGGGAGGGACAGACGGCTAATCTACTTGATCGCCATGTATGGTGGGCGCGACGGCGCGACCGGTTGCAGGATCGCGCGGCGTCCGGGGGTGAGGCGAGCGAGGAGTTCATCCGTGTAGCCGTAGCCGAAGCGCGATGCGCCCCAGACAGGACCGTAGCGGTAGATCGTGATACGGCGCTCCCCCTCAGTTTTGGTGCGCGACGAGCCGCCGTGCATGACGCCGTCCACAAACAGAAGCGCGTCACCCTTGTTCATGAGAGCCGGAATCGCCCCCTCCAGGTTGTCCATCCGGTCGCCTTTCTGGTAATTACCCTGACCAGGGTGCGGGAAGTTCGACTTGTGGGAGCCGGGGACTACCATGGTCGGGCCGTCGCTCTCGTGAATGTCGGTCAGCGCACAGATGATATTTACCTGCCCGCACCGGAATACGCCGTTTTTATAGCCGTATGCGCCGCGCATCGCCCCTTGATACCCACCGGAATGCACCGGGTGGTGCCCGCCCGACTTGCGAATAGACGCGATGCTCTCATCGATGAACAAGCCCTGTACGTAAGACTTTTCTTCGCCGCAGTAATGCCGCACATAGTTGATCCACGACGGGTGATCTATCAACTGCTCGAACGGCTCGCCCGCTTCGACGGCGTTATGTAGCTCGTAGCCGGTCTCCGGGGTATAATCGCGCCGCTGGGCGTTGCCGATCCATTCCATCGGCGCGACATCCGGCAGGTTATCGAACGCAGTATTCAGTGCGTCCAGCAGTTCCGGCTCCAATGCGTTTCGCAAAATCAGAAAGCCGTTTAGGTCAAACATAAAATCGTCGAGTGCGGACGGTTGGCGCGGTTCCATCGTTGGGAGTTCCTCCAGTGTTTGGGGATGGGGTGTTGGGCACCGTTCCCCTGCAATTTTATTGTAAAGCCACATGTGTGAAAAAAACTCCCATATGGAAATAGGGAAGTGTCGTATAGTAAGATTATTCCGCGGGATGTGCCATCCCGAACTCGAAACAAATCATGCCTACCCGACCCGCCGACCGGCTTCCGGTCGAACATGCCACGATGTCGTTCCGTGCCTGGCATTCGACGCCGAACGTCATGCCCCGCGCGCACACACATACCGACCTTGAATTCAACCTGCCTATCGGCGGGAACCTCGAATACTTTTTCGCGGGGCGGTTTCTGCGTGTCCCCGACGGGCATTTCGCGGTATTCTGGGCGGGCATCCCGCACCGGCTGATCGCGCGGGACGCCCACATCGAGTACCTTTGTATGACACTCCCGCTCGGCTGGTTTCTTTCGTGGCGGATCGGCGGCGATTTTGTGGGACGACTGCTTTCCGGTGCGCTAATCAGCCGCCCTGCCTCCGTGGTAGAGCACGAGATGTTCGCACGGTGGGCAAGCGACTTCGATCCCAAGTCCGGCAATCCAATGCCGGAGCGAATCCCGATGATGGAAGTCGAGGCATGTCTCCGACGACTCGCTCTCGAGTCACCGGGCAAAGTGACGGCAGATGCGCCGGGCGGCGCGGTATTCGGAACTCAGGCGGAGCGCCTCGCCGCGCACGTTTCCGAGCGATACCGCGAGCCGGATTTGTCGGCACACGGTATCGCGAAGGTGCTCGGGTTGCACGAAAAGTACGCTTTAACTCTGTTCCGCGAGGCGTGCGGGATGACGCTCTGGGATTACGTTACGCGGCTACGTGTCTCGCACGCGCAACGTCTGCTCATAACGACGGACTGGGCGGTGGAACGAATAG
>JACMMA010000676.1 GCA_014379275.1 Armatimonadota bacterium
ACCAGGAACGCGTCGGTCGGCGAGGGCGCGACGGAGTAAACGCCGCCCTCGTGCGCCATGATGTCCCGCTCGATGTAGCCGCCGCGCGGTTGCGGGTCGCCGTTCAGCGGCACGATAGGTTCCTTGTCACCGTTGGGCAGGCTTCGTTCGCGCTCGGTGTAAATGTTGTGCCAGCGCAGGTGCCCGTCCGCGCTTCCGGCGATGAAGCGACCGGGACGCGCAAACGCCGCCACGCTCCAGACCGGCGCGGTCGCCTGATCGAAATTGACCACCACACGCCGCTTGTCCGCATCCCACACTTTCACCATATTATCGGACCCGGACGTAACGAAGATATTGCCGCCGTCTGCGTCGTTTGTCTTGCTCGGTACCGCGACCGACAGGCATCGCCCGACGTGCTCCCGGAGCGTCCCGACGACCTTCCCCGATGCCATATCCGTGATTGCTACGGTTTCGTCATCGGCGGCGGATAACACCAGATTTCCTACGAACGCCACTCCTTCGACCGTATCGTCGTGCCCGGAAAGCATCCGTATCGGTTTCCCGCTCGCGGCATCGATCACCGCGACCGTCCCGCCCATTGCCGGAACCCCGCTCCCCGCCGCAATCCGCTTCCCGTCCGCCGAGAACACCACGGATCGCACCGCGTCCTTGCCGACGACGTACTGCGCGACCCGCTTGCCCGTCTCCACATCGTACAGCGTGACCCGCTTATACCCGCCCACCGCGACCCGTTTGTTGTCGGGCGAGAAGGCGACTGAGTAGGCATAGGAAGGTGCGACAACGCCGGAAACCTCACCCCCGGGTACCCTCTGGGTCCCCCTCTCCGTGCCGGAGAGGGGGAGTTTCGGAGGCTGCGCGGCGACAGCACCAGATACGGACAAAGCCGCAAGTACCACAATTACCGCGGTTCCCCGGGGGTGAAGTGTCCGGCGGATCACGCTAGCGCCTGCTCTACCGGGCGACCGCCGCGCGAAAGGGTGACGCGAACGCCTTCCGGGGACGAGATGCTTTGCGTGTAGTCGATGCCGAGACACGAATACACCGTCGCGGAAAGGTCTTCCGGTTTTACCGGACGTTCCGCCGGTTCGAAGCCTTTGCTATCCGACGCGCCGACCACGGTTCCGCCTTTGATACCACCGCCCGCCATCAGCACCGAGAAACAGCGCGAATGGTGATCGCGCCCGCCGTCACGGTTGATGATCGGGGTGCGCCCGAACTCGCCGACCACGAAAACGAGCGTGGATTTGAGCATGCCGCGCGTTTCCAGGTCACTCAGGAACGTCGCCAGAGCGCGGTCGAACGGCGGGAGCGTACTGTGCTGGAGCGCGTTGAAACCGTTGCCGTGCGTGTCCCAGCCGCCCGTGTTGACCGAAACGAAGCGTACGCCGCCCTCGATCAACCGGCGCGAGAGCAGAAGGCTTTGCCCGAGCGTGTTGCGCCCGTAGGCGTCGCGCAGTTCGTTCTTTTCTTTGCTCAGGTCGAACGCCGCGCGGGCGTCTTCGGAGGCGAGCAGTTTGTACGCCTGATCATAGAACGAGTTCACGGTACGCGCCCGGTCGGAGCCTTTTTCGAAGCGAGAGAACGCCGAGTCGACCGCGTCGCGCAGGTTGCGGCGCCGGTCCATCCGTTCCTTGGTCACCCCGCCCGGCAGTTCCAGGTCGCGGACTTTGAACCCGCCGTCGTTCGGGTCGCCGCCCGGTGAAAAAGGGTCGAGTGCCGCACCCAAAAAGCCCGCGCCGCCGTACATCACCGGCGATGGCACTGCGATATAGGGCGGGATCGCGCCGCGCCGGGTCAGTTGTTGCGACGCGACCGAGCCGTACGACGGCACGGCGAAACCGGGAAGCGGTTCGAATCCCGTCATCATGTAGTGCGCCCCACGTTCGTGCGCGGCTTCGGGCGACGTGACGGAGCGGATCAGCGTGTATTTATCCGCCTGTTTCGCCAGCATCGGCAGATGCTCGGAGATGCGGATGCCCTTGACGTTGGTTTCAATCGGCTTGAAGTTGCCGCGAATTTCGCGCGGCGCGTCCGGCTTGAGGTCGAACGTATCAAGGTGCGACGGTCCCCCGCCGAGCCAGATCAGCACGCAACTCTGCGCGGTCGCGCCCGCCCCGGCGACGACCGGCGTTTGCCCCGCCGCGTTCGCGGCACCGGAAAGCGCGAACAGGTCGGTCAGTCCCAAACCCATCGCGGAAAGCAACCCGACGCGGAGCCCCGAGCCGAGCAGTTCGCGCCGCGTCATTCCCGCGCTGGTCAGGAGGCGGTTGTATTCCGAACAAGCATTCGGGTCGTATTCGGTGTTGGTTTCGTTAGTCATATTTGCTTTCCTTTATTCGTAATGATGCGGCAACTATAGATCATCCGTGGGTAACGATCTATCGTCGTACATCAACTCACCCTCCACGGACACGCACACGGGATACTCTAAGTCGGGCTCGTACTCGGCTTCGGCTCTGGCCTTGCGGTCTCGATACCACTGCGTCGCCATCTCCCACTGCTCCGCATCAACACCGGGGGGCATCGTGCCTCGATCAAGCCCGACAGCCGCAAAAATTCCGGCCAGTTTCAGCGCACGTACCGTCTCTTGGGAAACGCCAGCCTCCCCCAAAAGCGCATTGACGCCAGCGCGGGATAGTCGCGCTCGCACGTACTGCCCCCGCGTCAGGGTGCCGTGTATATGTACGATACGTGCAGAGGGATTTCCAGACGAATAAGAAACCTCCGGTTTCGGCGGCAACGGCTCCATCACCGAGCGCATTCGCGCGAGCCGTGCCACATTGCCCGATTCATACCAGCCCTGCTCGCCCGCCACGTGAACATCCGGCACCCCGAGGGAGGCGAAAAATGCGCGGCGTGTTTCCGGGTCATTCATCACACCGTCGAGCCCATCAATATCGATAGAGAACCCGAATCCCCCCATATATCTCTCCTCATCAGGCAGAACCGGCATCTACACACCGGAATGATCCCAGTTCAATCGCCATTCGCTACCGGTCGAGCCCACCCCATCAGCTAACAAAGTAAAACTCCCGTGCGGAGATCAGTGCCCACATCAGATCCTGTGCGGCTTCCTCGCGCTCCTGCGGGGTTTTCGCGCTTTTCAGGACCGCCAGTGCCGAAGCTTTTTCCTTCGCGCTCGGCGGGCGGCTGAACGTCTTCACGAACAG
>JACMMA010000677.1 GCA_014379275.1 Armatimonadota bacterium
CGTCGTGTCGCGGGCATTCGTGCTCCGCGGTGCGAAGCGGATCGACGCCGTTCTCCGGTAAAATATCAACATGACCCGACGTGACTTTTCTTTACTTGCTCTCGTTTCTGTCGCCTCTCCGGTCGGCCCTGCCATTGCCGCCGCCCCCGATAGCGGTTGGGAAATTCGGGAGGGACGCACCGGCAAAAAGGTTCGGTGGCGCGATCTGCCCGGCAGACTGGCATCCGCGAACGCCATCTTTCTCGGTGAGGAACACGACGACCCCGAAACGCACCGGGTCGAAGCCGCGCTCCTTGAAGCCGCGCATAAAAAAATCGGGGCGCGACTGACACTGGCGATGGAGATGATGGAGCGAGACGGGCAAACCGTGCTGAACGACTACCTCGCGGGAAAGATCGACGAGGCAGCGTTTGCGAAAGCGAGCCGCCTCTGGCAAAACTACGCGACCGATTACCGCCCGATGGTCGAATACGCGAAGGCGAACGGGATTCCCGTGCTCGCGTCGAACGCGCCGCGGAAAATCGTCAGTAAGGTCGGTAAAGAAGGCTTATCGTCTACACTGGCATCGCTCTCGGCGGAAGAGAAGACACAGATTGCCGCGTCCGTTACCGCGCCGGAGGGCGACACTTACGCGGTCCGCTTCGCGGGTGTTATCGCGGAGGGGCACGGCGACGGTCCCGTGATGCCCGCGCCGACGGTGCGCCGTTTCTACGAAGCGCAGTGCGTCCGCGACGATACGATGGCGGAAACGGTGGCCGGGGCGATCCGGGACGGGCGCACGGTGGTTCATGTCAACGGCAGTTTCCACAGCGACGCGGGACTCGGGACCGCCGCCCGCGTTTTATGGCGTTGCCCGCTGGAAGCCCGTATCGCGGTGGTGAGGATCGTTCCATATAAGAACAGGATCGAATGGGAGCCGTTTCGCAACGAGGCGGATTACCTGGTATTCGTCCCCGACCGCCGGAAGGAGTAGCCGCGGGGGTTGTCACCCGAGCATGTGAAATATCTGCGCCGTTAAGTGATATTATTTTTTCAAGGAAGTCGGGTATATACTCCCTACTCGGATTCGATATAGGGCGATCAAGCCTGGCTGGAAAGGTTGTGCGAATTGGCGATAAGCGCCACCCCGGACCGTGACGTACCGGGCGAAAAAATCTCTAACCGGATCACCACCGCAGAATTGGCGGCGGCGGTGGAGCAGTTGCGTTTCGTCACCGATGCCGCGCCGCTACTCATCTCGTATGTGGACGCCGGAATGTGCTATCGCTTCGTCAATAGTTCCTACGCCGCCTGGTTCCAGCGTACCGCCGACGACACGCTGGGACAACACGTTTCCGCCGTCGTCGGCGAGGCGGCGTTCGCCGTGATCCGCCCCCATCTGGAAAGCGCGCTACGCGGCGAACGAGTCTCCTACGAAGCGGCGGTGCCGTATAGCAAGGGGGGGCATCGCTTCGTGCGCACAGAACTGGTGCCGGACAAGCTTCCCGGCGGTGCCGTACGTGGTCTGGTCGGCGTCGTTCTCGACATCACCGACCGCCACAATGCCGAGGAGCGAGAACGGTTCCTCGCCGCCCTGTCCGACCGCACCCGTTTACTCACCGACCCGTCCGCCGTGGTGGAAGAGACCGTACACGCCGTGGGCTCTTTCCTGAACCTTTCGCGGTATATGTATGCCGACATCGACGCCGGGGCGGGCACGGTCACGGTTTATAGTGACTTTCGCCGCGACGGGAACGTCTTCAGCGTCGCCGGTGTCTGGCCCCTCGCGGCATGGGGCGACGTGGTGCGGGATCTTGCCGCCGGACACACGGTCGTCAACCGCGATTACCAGACCGACCCGCGAACCGTGAGCGACTGGGAAGCCATCTACGAAGAAACCGACATCCGCGCGAACGTCACGGTGCCGCTCCACCGCAACGGCGAATGGGTGGCGATTTTCTCCGCGCAAATGTGCGGCGAAGCGCGGGACTGGAGCGAAGAAGAAGTGTCCCTACTCGAATCGGTCGCCCATCGCATGTGGCTGACGCTTGAAAACGCCCGGTTGCGCCGTTCGGAGCAGACCGCGCTGACCCGCCAGCGCCGCTTTTTGCGCGACGTGCTTTTCAGCCTGACAGCCGGCAAGCTCTCTCTATGCGACACGGCGGAAGACCTGCCCGCGCCCCTTACCCCGATGTCGGAGGAGATCATATTGTCACGCCCTGAGATACGTTCGTTGCGGAAACAGGTGGAATCGGTCGCGGAGACGATCCGGTTACCTGAAGACCGAACGCAGGATCTGCTCACGGGTGTCGGGGAGGGCGCGATGAACGCGGTGGTTCATGCGGGAGGCGGGATCGGACGCGTTTTCGCGGACACGGAACGCGGCGTTGTGCAGGTATGGATTCGCGACACGGGCGGCGGCATTTCCGAGGAGGCGCTCCCGCGTGCGCTGGAAAAAGGTGCCTCGACGGCGGGAACGCTCGGGCACGGGTTCTGGATGATTCTGCACACGTGCGACCGGGTCTGGCTCCTCACCGGCGCGGGCGGCACGACCATCGTTCTGGAGCAGGATCGCACCGCACCCGAACCCGAATGGCTGCGCGACGTAGATTTGGGCACGTGATTTTCGCGCAGAGTCGGTCATTCGCTGGCGGCGTAATGATGCAGGAGGGGGCGAAATGGCACTGGTCTTGGAGTTGATAATATTGTGTTCCCCCTTCCCGAACCTGGTCGCCCACATCGCGCCGGACTTCGACTACCCGTTGCCCGACGAATTCTGGCTACCCCGTCGCGGCCGCCTGGTAAGGTGATTCTCCTACCATGATCTACGACACCCGAACCTACGAATTGCGGACCGACGCAGGCAAATTACTGAAAAAATTACATTGCCCGATACATAAAGAATGGTCGCAGTTACAAGTCATTCCAGGTGATGACACGAAACGGCGCTGTGGCGTTTGTGAAAAGTCGGTCGTCGACCTGGTCGGGAAAAGCGACGAAGAAGCGGAGGCGCTTTTCGAGGAATCGCCGGACTGCTGTGTCTGCATCGTCCGGGGTTCGCGCAACGTTCGCGTCCACAGGCACGAAGACGCGAGCAGACCGGACCCGTGTCCCTTTCGCCGTATTCAGACGGCGCGCGGCGAAGATGCCATCAATCAGGGGGTACAAGACGGGTTCTGGCCGCTGGTAATGAAGGTAGAACAGTCCCGAAAAATCTATACGTGGATGGCCGTCTACCAGAACGAACAGACCGGCGAGGTATTGACCGTCGGGGATTCGCGTCACCTGCCGGAGACGCCCTGGAAGCGGATCATCAAACCGTTCTCCTTCTACCCCGATCATTTCGAACATAAAATCGCCGCGTATCTGATACCGGTCGATTTGGCGGTCGGGGAACGTGTCTTCCTGGTGGATCTGATCGAGGATCTCGTCGCGGTCTACGGGAATCAGGGCCATACGTCCCGACTGGACTCTGCCTACGCGATCTGGGACGCAAAGAAATTCAGAGTGGAATGGAGCGAATGGAAAGATGCGGACCGGCTAATCGGGTAGTCGGACCGGTTAATGTTTGCCAATACCTCCAATCTGCGCGATAATGTATCAGGCGATGATGCTCTTATAGGAACTTAGAAAACCATGAGCATACTAACCGTTTCCAACGTCGCCAAAAGTTTCGGGTCCGACCTGCTTTTCAGCGAAATCAATTTCGTACTCGCGCCGGGTCAGAAGATGGGGCTGATCGGGCGTAATGGCGGCGGCAAAACCACGCTCCTGAAAATTATTCTCGGGCAGGAAACGCCCGACCCGAGCGTAGTGAGCGGCGTCCCGCTTCCCGCGCGGGTGGCGCTGGCGCCGGGGCGGCACCTCGGCTATCTGAGGCAGGAAGCGCCGGTTCACCCCGAACACACCATCGGCGAGGAGATCGACGTCGCGCTCGGGCCGATCCGCGCAATCCAGGCGCGGATCGAAGACGCCACGCACGCGATGAGCGACGCCCCGAACGACGCCGCGATGGAAAAGGCTATGGAAGCTTATACCGCCGCGCACGACGAGTTCGAGGCGCGGGGCGGCTACGCGGTCGAGGATGAGCGCGACGCCGTGTTGCTACGGCTCGGGTTCGGTCCTGAAACATTGAACAAGCGGGTCGGGGCGTGCTCCGGGGGGGAGCAGACGCGGCTCGCGCTGGCGAAACTCGTCCTCACCCGCCCCGACTTGCTGGTTTTAGACGAACCGACGAACCACCTGGACATCGCCGCGACCGAATGGCTGGAGCAGTTCGTCAAGGAGTATCCCGGCGCGGTGCTTCTCGTCAGCCACGACCGCTATTTTTTAGACGCTGTGACCGATACCACCGCCGAACTGGAGTTCCAACGACTCACAGTATACAAGGGCAACTACTCGCACTATCGCCGCCAGAAGGAAGAGAAAATCGCGGTGCAACAGGCGGCGTATGAGAATCAGCAAGCCGAGATCGAGCGACTCAAAGGCTTGATCAAGCGAAACATGGGCGCGGACGCCAACGCGAGTAATATCCGCCACAAGACACAGGGGCGTATCGAGCGCATGGACAAGATCGAAGCCGTTAAGACCGACACGACACGGGTCAAGGCGCGGATCGACGCCGCCGGTGCCGGGCGCATCGGGCGCGAAGTGGTCCGCATCTCGGAACTATCGAAAACGTACGGGGCGCGGACCCTGTTCAGCCGCCTCAACGCGGTCGTCGAGCGTGACGAGCGCGTGGGCTTGGTCGGGCCGAACGGCGCGGGCAAAACGACGCTGGTGAAGATACTCCTCGGCGACGAAAAGCCGACCACGGGATCGCTCGACTTCGGGAACAACGTCAAGCCGTCGTACTTTTCCCAGCACGCGACCGACGACCTGGACGTAGACATCACGGTTCTGGAAAGTCTCTGGGGCGCGGCTCCGGGCTACACCGAAACCGAGGCACGCAACCACCTCGCCCGCTTCCTGTTCACCGGCGACGACGTGAAAAAGCGGGTCGGGTCGCTGTCCGGGGGCGAGAAGAGCAAACTCGCCCTGGCGCGAATGCTTCTGAAGCCGTGCAACCTGCTGATTCTGGACGAACCGACGAACCACCTCGACATCGAGTCGTGCGAGACCCTGACGGAAATGTTGCAGAACTATCAGGGAACGCTGATGTTGATCAGCCACGACCGGTATCTGCTCAACGCGGTGACGACCAAGACTATCGGTTTCGTCGGCAACGGTAGCGTTCTGACGGTGGAAGGCAACTACGCGGCGTGGCGCGAGGCGCAGGCGACCCCGCACCCGCCGAAAGCACCGCCGACCCCGAAGCCGAAGATAGCCGCGCCCGCCGCCATAGCCGAGCCGGTACGCCCCGTTTCACGGGAGCAGGGCAAAGCCCGCGCGAAGGCGCAGGATGCGGTCGAGAAGGCAGAACGCGCCGTGCAGATCCGCGAAACCAAACTCGCCGAAGTGGAATCGATTCTGGCGTCGGGTAGCCGTAACCACGACATCGTCACGCTCGCCGCCGAACACGCCCGGCTCCGCGACGACGTAGACGCTGCCGTCGCCGCGTGGGAGAAAGCCGTCGCCGAGCAAGAAGCGTTGGGATAGCAGGGCTCACCGCCCCCACTTTTAGGGGGGCGGTGCCAGTTCTACATCAATGGCGATGCGGATCACCGGGTCGTCGGACGTCAGGGATGGTCCCGGATCACCATCCTTCACGATCTCGCCTTGCGACCTGACAATTACACCTGCGCCGAGCCGCGTTTCCCATTTGTACCGCCCGGACGGCAGGAAAAGTAGTCGGTCTCCCGACCTGGGGTCAATGTTCACGACCGTTCCGCCTTTGATCTCATCCCCCGCTTCATCCTCGATGCGACGCAGGCGTAGGTCCCCACGTTTTAACTTGGCTTCTGGTGCGATCTTTACCGTAGAAAGCAATCCACCCAGGTTATCCGCTACCTCATCACTACTCAGTCCCAGATCGCCGCCGAACACTTCCTGGTTCAACTTAAGTGCGGTCGTAGTGCGCTTCCCGCCCAGCAGGCGAGACAGATCGAGCGCGATAAAGCCCCCGAAATCTCCCTTAACAAAGGAGCCATTGCCGGGCGGGTCACGGTCGCTTCTATCCTCCGTGGCGA
>JACMMA010000678.1 GCA_014379275.1 Armatimonadota bacterium
ACCTCCCGCGCTTTTTGGTCGGATCGGGATGCGACCGCGAGCAGTTCGGCGTTTTCCCTGGCGGCACGGAATCCGGGGATCATACGCCGCTCGAACACACGGGCACACCCTACAACGCCCCATCGTACTGGTTCGGTCATCGTGATCCTTCCTGCGACGAATGCTTCACTCCGAGTACTCGTAGCGTATCTACTATGCCGTCATCGTCCGCGTCCAGTAGTTCGAATGAGATATACCATCCGGCGGAACGTCGTTTACCCTTCTTGCGCAAGACGCGGTATGCGGGGCGGTCGATGGGACTGTTCGGATCGATAGGGCGATCAAACGGTAGGGTGCCTTGCAACTCGGCTTCCTCCTCAACGGCTCCCGCGATCTCGTCCGCCCATTTTTCCGCCTCATCCGCATCGATCATCGACAATGAGGAGAGCCATCGAAACCCCTCCGACATCTGGGCTTCTGCCGACTCCGTGAACTCAATGCGCAACCGCTTCCCCGGTCGTCGGTCTATCCACGGAACGTCCGCGTCGAATGGATTCATTTAGCCTGCCGGGTTTGGCGGAACTGCGCTTTGATACGCGCAATCGCCTCATGCATCGGACCGGAACGACCGGCGTCGCCATCTGCCATGCTTCGCAGGATGTCCTGTCTGTCACGCTCCCGTTGCTCAGGGGTCCGGCTCGCGTCGTAGCGGCGGAACTCTTCCCGCTCCTCGGCGAGCGCGATCTCCCGTTGTTCCGCCGTCATGTGCAGGTAGTCGGGTGCCCAGCCGACGCCGTCATCGTCCGGGTTTCCGAAATAAACGACGGGGTACGGCTTTTTGGACGGGTCGTTCTCGCGTTCGTCCGGGGGCGCGTTGCGGGCGACGGCGTAGAAGTTTCGCAGGGCGTCGCCCGCCACCGCGCCTATTTCGCGCCCTTGCGCGGTCGCGTCCTCGCGAAGGAGCGCGACGACATCATCGGGCAATGGGACGAATTCATACATCGGGATTCACCTCTTCAGCCTTTATTATACCCGCCGGACACGCCGCCCTTCGACGCGTAGTCTGCCTGACGCGAGCAGTGCCAACGCTTCGGGGAAGGCGGCGTGCTCGTAGGGCAAAATCCGCGCGGCGAGCGTTTGCGCCGTGTCGTCGTCCTCGACCGGCACGACTTTCTGCGAGATGATCGGTCCCGTGTCGAACTCCTCGTCCACGAAATGCACCGTACAACCGGACACCTTGACCCCGGTATCGATAACCGCCTGATGCACCTTTTCGCCGTACATGCCGTGCCCGCCGAATGCAGGAAGGAGCGACGGATGGATGTTTACGATCCGGTTGGGGAACGACTGCACGACCGGCGACGGCAACCGGCGCATGTATCCCGCAAGCGCAATCGTGTCGGCGTTCGCGCCGCGCAGCACCCGCAAAAGAACATCCGCGTATTCGGCGTCGGAGCGGTCTTTCGGAGAAACTATTTTCGTCGGAAGTCCCGCCTGTTTCGCGCGGGCGATAGCGGGAGCGTCGGCGCGGGTTCCGATCACGCAAACGATCTCGGCGGGTAGATTTCCCGCCGAGACCGCCGACTGGATCGCCATCAGGTTCGAGCCGCGCCCGTGCGACCCGACGAAAACGGCGAGGCGGAGACTACTCACCGTGCCCTCAGCCGTTCGAGGCGTGGCTGAATTGTGTCGTCGATCATGCTTCGTATCATCCGCAACTATTGCGCGGCGGCGTCCGTGGTGATCACCTTTTCCAGTTCCGGTCCCATCGCCCGCATGAAGTCTTGCTGCGCCGCGACCATCGCCATGTCGTCCGTGTCGGGAGTCTGTGCCGATGTAAGGCGGGCGAAAGTCCAGCCGTTCTTGTTCGGGATGACGCGCTCCAGTGCCATCAGAATCTGCTGGCGAATGAAGTCACACTCGGTGCGCTTGCCGGACGCGAATAGGTAAGTGATGGTCATATTTGGCGCCGGGAGCCGAGAGCCGTCCACACTCAGGTGCACCGCTTCCGCGTCACGCCCGCCGTACGGGAGTGTGGTGCGGTCTTTTTTCGTGATGTTGTAGCCCGCCGCCGGGAAACATAGCTCCGGGCGGTGCGCAAACTCGCGGCGACCGTAGCGGCGATACACAAGCAGGATGTCCACTGATTTACCCTCGGGGTTGACGTAGCGGCGCTGAACATAGGTGTCCGCCTTGATCTGCTCCATGGTCACCGGGTCGATTTCCACATCACCCTCCGCCTGCCAGTTGCCGACTGCCATCGGGATGTTCTTCACATCCGCGATGGCGCCGCTCGGTTCGGGGCGCATCTCCCAGAACGTGCCGAGTCCGAACGTGATCGCCATCAGCGCGATAACCAGCCAGTATTTCGGCGCATACGTGTAATCTAACGGTTTGTTTAGTGTGGCGACGCTCACGCGGCTACCTCCTGTGCTTTCTTCTTCGCGGCTTCATGGGCGGCGTCCGCCCCCGTCGCCCATTCCATGAACCGTCC
>JACMMA010000679.1 GCA_014379275.1 Armatimonadota bacterium
CGCCGTAGCAGACCGCAAGCGTCATCCCGAACGCAATCAGGGTGGCGGGGATTCCGAACGTGATCCCCCCGAACACGGCGACGGTCGCGGTCGCGATAATCAGACGCCGCCGTGTGACCTGCCCCGCGAACGGTTTCGCCAGCGATTCGGGGTCGTCCACGTATGGGGTGCGCCAGATCAGCCACACCGACGACCAGCGTCCGAGCGCGTGCGCGAACGGCAGGGCGCAGAGCGCCTGCCAGAGCGGAAACGAACCGACCAGCAGGATTTTCGCCGCGAGGAGCAGTGTCAAGCCGACCACGGCGAACGAACCGACGCGGCTGTCGCGCATGATCTCGCGCCGCTTTTCGGGCGTGTAGCCGCCGAACGCGTCGCAAACGTCGGCGAACGCGTCCTCATGGAACGCCCCGGTGACACATGCCGTCGCCGCGACCGCGAACACGGCGGCGAGCGTCGGGGTGAACAGGGCGTGCGCGACGAGATAGACGAGCGCGCCGATCCCGCCGACGATCCCGCCGACCAGCGGAAAGTACGCCGTGCATCGTGCCAGCGCATCGGGGCTATGATCTACGTCGGGCGGGACGCGGATTCGGGTCAGGAACATAATAGCGGTCAGAATGTCACGGCGCATGGGTGTTAGTTGAAGGGGTTGGTTTTGTTTGGCAGACGTTTCGTGGTCGCGTCGGGGGAAATTTTTCCCCGACGCGACCACGAAGCGTGCGCTCAGTGTACGCGGCTTTCGCGCCCTGTGTCTACCCCGGCATCCGCGAAGCCCGCCATTTCCCCAAGTAGCCGCGCCGACGCTTCGATCAGCGGCAACGCCAGAACTGCGCCGCTCCCTTCGCCCAGGCGCAACCCGAGTTCGAGGAGCGGTATGGCGTCCAGTGCGGACAGGGCGCGTTCGTGCGCGTGTTCCGCCCCCCGGTGCGCGAAGATCAGATACGGCTTGAGTCCCGGCGCCAGGCGGACGGCGGCGAGTGCGGCGACCGTGACAATAAAACCGTCCACGACAACGGCGCAACGCTCATGGGCCGCGCCGATCATCGCGGCGCACAGGGCGACGATCTCTTTGCCGCCGACCGCGCGGAGGGCACCCCACGTATCGGTGACGTTCGGCGCGTGAAGCGCGATTGCTTCTGCGACCAGATCCCGCTTCGCGCGTAGCCCCGTGTCGTCCACGCCCGTGCCACGCCCGACGGTCTCGTCCGCACTCGCCCCGGTCAGCAGACAGAGTAGCGCGGACGCCGACGCCGTGTTGCCGATACCCATCTCACCGAGTGCGAGTACGTCCGCCGGGAGCAGACTCGCCGCCGCGTCCGTCCCGGCGGCCCAGGCGTGCATCAGGTCTTCGTCACTCATCGCCACTTCCCGCGAGAAGTCACGGGTCGCGTTCCGCTCGCCCACCCCGACATCCGCTACCGCGAGCGTCGCCCCGGTCTGCCCCGCGAGTACGCAGACCGCCGCGCCGCCGCTCTTGAAGTTCTGGAGCATCTGCCCCGTGACGGTCGCCGGGTACGCGCTGATTTCGGGGTGCGCCCAGGCGACGCCGTGATCGGCGGCGAAGATCAGGACGCGCTTTTCCCGCGCGTCCGGCAGGGGGCATGCCTGAATCCCGGCGAGTTGCGCCGCAAGCGATTCCAGCCGCCCCAGGCTACCGGACGGCTTGGTGCGCGTTTCCCAGCGCGCCAGAGCCGCCCGGTAATCCGCATCAGAGAACGTTGGAATCGCTCGCAACGGCGGCAACATCAGCCGCGTTTCCGGCGCCGGACGAGAACGAAACCGACACCAAGCCCCGCCCCGAACAACGTCACGACACCCGGTTCCGGCACGGCGACAACGATTTGCTGGGGCGTGCGGGGTGCTACAGGCGCGTCCGTGTTGAAGTCATTCACCCAGCGCCAACCCGTCCATGACGCGCTATTTAATCTTCCGTCCGAAGAGAATGTGGGCGTGTCGCCGAGGGTGATTGACGAAGAACCTAGCTCAGAATTCGTCCAGTTTGTCCCGTCGAAGCCAAGCCAGAGGTTCCAGTAGCCGACAGGGTTTACGTTACCATCGAGAACCCGCCCGCTATAGCCCATGCGGGTGATGAAGCCGCCCGATGCTCCCGTTTGCACGAAGCCGTTCGCGCCCGTGAGCGACCCCGCCAGTTCAGAGACGAAGTCCGATCCCGTCTTCGCCCCTTCGTAGTACCAGCCGAAGGCGTAGGTTTCCGGGTTCGGACCGGGATCGTTGAAATCGAGGACGAAATAGGCGAGTTTCGAGGTCGTGGTCTGCGTTCCGATAAATGCAGAGATGAGCGGTTCGGCCTGTGCCGCCGAGCACAGAGAGATCGTCGCGGCGAGAAGCGCGACGGTTTTTGCGACATAGCGCATATGGGTTGTCCTTCTCTCTCACAGGAAATAAAGTGTCGCCGGACAAACGGGTTTCGCACCCGAAGCGACACCGACAAACGCGAAGAAGAAAGAAGAACGGAAGCACGCCCTTTCGGAAACGTCCCGGTCGCCGTCACCTGTTTCGCGCAGGTCTCTCACGCACTCGCGGTGAGAGACGCGAAGCGGAGTCAACGATGCTCGAAGGTTGGTGACCCGACTTGCCGGTTAAAAACAGGCTCCACGGTTGCGCGACAGTGCCGGAATGGAAGAAGCATTCGCCCTTCGTCACCGACTTCCCCACGACCGTCCCCGCCGCCCGAAAGCGACACAAACGATCCTGACCAACGAGACGCACCGATACTACCACCCTGGCGACAACACTGTCAACCTGACTTTTCGCAGATGCGACCTAACCCTTGCGTCCGGCTCGCAAAACCTGTGTCTGCGGTTCCTCGGAAGCGCCCCAGGAACTGGTACTTTTTTGCGGGCTGTTTTCCTCGGGTAGAGTGACTGTGCCCGATTTCTGCTCTTTCGCCGAAACTTTTTCCGCGCGCTTCGCCGTGCGACGCGCCCGGTCACGCTCCCGCCGCTCCACCTTCTTTTTGTATTCTTCCAGACCTGCCTCGAATGCCGCACCGCTCGCCGGATACACCGCCGCAACGTGCGATGCCATTCCGATGCCCCAACCCATCACTGGGAAAATGAACCAGGGGGACCCGCCGCCGCTCGCCAGCCAGATGAAGAAAAGCATCGCGCAGATCGAAAGGTAGGGCACCAGATGCGGCAAAATTGTCCCGCGTCGCTCGGCGATAAAGGCCGCCCGCAATGCCGCTTCGCTCGCCCCCGCTTCGCGCTCTGCCAGAACTTCGTGGAGCGTTTCCGGCGGGATGTCCAGTTCCGCCGCCATTGCTTCGAGCCGATCCCGCGAAACCGATGTAGCGGAGCCGACGGCGCGTGCCTGGCGGCGTGCCGCTTCCATTAAAACCGCTTCCGCTTCGCTTGTATCGAATCGCTCTTGTGCCATCACGTTCATTATACCAACTCCCGCATCACCACCACGCCCTTGTGGTACGCGACGGAAGCAGGAAAGCTGGGACGCGCGGTCGCGGCGGGACCGCGCGTCAAGGCTTTCTATGGAATCGGTTGCGCGGCAGTTCCGGTCAGATCGAACGTCCAGGCGCGGGCAGCGCGCAGGGACACTCCCTTTCCTTCCGACAGACTCAGCGTTTTCCCGGGAACATGCTCCGGGAGCGGGAAAAACAGCCGAACGCGCGTTTCCTCGCCGGGGGTAAGATCGCCCTGTGCCCGTTCGTCCCGATTTCCTTTCAATAGCGCCTGCGTGTACTTTACCTTCTCGCCATCCGCGTCGCGCAGGTCGGCGTTAAAGTAGCCCCAGTAATACGACTGCGGTTCCTCGATCCGGTTTTTCAGCGTGAATGTCGTGACCACGAACCGACCGCCCTTCGGTGGCTCGCGCTTGACGAGCGGTTCGGTTGTGTAGGTCACTTCGTCCAAACGTGCGTCGAAAACCCCGAGCGGGACGAACGTGTCCACGGGCACGAGGATTTCTTTGCGAACGGAAGCACCCGTGGCGTCCGCACTGTCGGTGACCAGGGTGGGGAGCGATCTGGCTTGCCCGCGCAGGTCGTAGCGGATCACCGGGGCGTCCCGCTCGCGCTCGACGATCAGTTTCGACACCACGCCTTCGGCGGGAACAATGATCGCGGAAAGCACGTCGATCTTCTGAGCCGGTTTCAGAGAAACGCCCAGCGGCTCGCTCTCGCCGTCACGGGTGACGCCCTGGATGAACACGTGGTTGACGTCCTTCGCGTCCGCCGCTGTGAACTTGATCGCAGACCAGTCGTAAGGTTGCTCTTGTGGCAGGGGGTTATGGATCGTGTACCGTAGCAACAACAGTTTCTCGTCGCCTTTCGGGACCCACGTCCGGGTTCCGATGGTCAGCGAATCGACGGAATATTCCGCGTTTTTGAGCGTGAAATTGATCGGCTTACTTTTGCCGATGGTGTAGGTGGTCGCCAGTTTACCGAAGTCGCCCGGCAGTTGCGTGGTTCCCAGAAAAATCGGTCCTGCGGGCGATGCCGCTTTTTTAACGGCGGAAGGCTTTTGCGCGCCAGGTTTCCCCGCTACGGGCTTCTTGCCCTGGACATACACGGGCAGTGTGGCGGCGAAAACCGCGGCGACAATGGTAGAAACGTGGAGCAAATATGGAGACACAGGACCGACACATAATCACTAACTAGTAGCGAGCACCGCAGGTCCAACGATCCAACGCGAGGTTGGCCCCGTCCGGGCAGGACAAAAAAAAGAAAGAAAACGTAGCGACGTGACAAGGATGGAGAGCACTAGAGGGAACAAAAACTTGCCACACTAGTCTTGAACCGGTGTACAATACCTTGTGAACATTAGCGAACTGCCGAACCTGACGCCGTACGAGCCCAAAGCGAACGACGAAGACCTGCTCGCCGACACCGCCCGCGACGAGTGTGGTATTTTTGGGGTGTACGCCCCTGGCGAGGACGTCGCCCGCCTGACCTTTTTCGGGCTTTTCGCGCTCCAGCACCGCGGCCAGGAGTCCGCCGGCATCGCCGTGTCCAACGGTAAAACGATCGCCATGCACAAAGACATGGGATTGGTCACGCAGGTGTTCACGGAAAAAACGCTCGCTCCTTTGCGCGGGCACCTCGCCATCGGGCACACGCGCTACAGCACCACCGGTTCCAGCGTCGTGCAGAACGCTCAGCCTCTTTCCTGCCTCACCGAGTTCGGCTCCGTCTCGGTCGCGCACAACGGCAATCTGATCAACGCGGGGGAATTGAAAGAAGAGTTGGAAGCCGACGGCTACACGTTCGAAACCTCGAACGACAGCGAGATCGTCGCGCGCCTTCTGGCCCACTACACGGATAAGCACGGTAGCCGCGACCTCGTCGAAGCCGTGCGGGCGACGATGCGGCGGATCAACGGCGCGTACTCGCTCGTGATTCTCACCGAGAACGAGATAGTCGGCGTCCGGGACCCGTTCGGCATCCGCCCGCTCTGCCTCGGGCGGATCACCACGCCGTCCGGGCGCGATCACTGGGTGTTAGCATCCGAAACCTGCGCCCTGAACACCGTCGGTGCGCGATTCGTTCGCGAACTGGCACCCGGCGAGATCGTCATCCTCGGCGAGAACGGCGTGCGCCGTCTGTCCGGTCTCCCGATGCAGCGCGAAGCCCTGTGCATGTTAGAGATGATCTATTTCGCCCGCCCCGATTCGGAAATGTTCGGGCAGTCACTCCACAAAGCCCGCCAGCGTATGGGTGAGGAACTGTTCCACGAACATCCCGCCCCCGGCGCCGATCTGGTGATTCCCATCCCCGACTCGGGCATCCCCGCGGCCATCGGCTTCAGTCGCGCGTCGGGCATCCCGTTCGACGAAGGCTTGATCAAGAACCGCTACATCCAGCGGACGTTTATCGCGCCCGACCAGCGGATGCGCGAAATGGGCGTCCGCATGAAACTGACGCCGATCCACGAAGTGCTCGAAGGCAAAAAAGTGGTGATGGTGGACGATTCGATCGTGCGCGGCACGACCACCGGCAAAGTCGTCCGTCTGCTGTTCGACGCCGGGGCACGCGAGGTTCACGTCCGCATCTCCGCGCCGCCGGTCAAGAACCCGTGCCTGTACGGGATCGATATGTCCTCGCAGGAGCAGTTGATCGCGTACAACTATTCCGTGGAGCAGATCCGGCAGCACATCGGGGCGACTAGCCTCGGGTATCTTTCCGAGGGCGGACTCGCCCGCGCCCTATCGTCGCCGAACGATAACTTTTGTCTCGCCTGTTTCAACGGCAAGTACCCGATCCCGATTCCGGAAAGTGCGCGCAAAGGCAAGTTCGCCCTGGAAATGCCGATGGCGGGCAAGATACCGCTCCCGGTGGACGACGCGGGCGGCGACGGGATCGACGATAGTAAGCCGGGCGGCTAGTAGTTTATGCCG
>JACMMA010000099.1 GCA_014379275.1 Armatimonadota bacterium
GAGCGCTTCTCCTCCGCCGACAAAGAAGATAGATCGATATCCTGAAGGGGACCGCCGACGTCGCTCGCCGACATCGCGAATAGCGCCATCTCCATATCCAGAGTGGCATCATCGTCGATATCGTCTGTGTCTAAATCATGAGGTTCCGCGGTCATGGTGCGGAAGTGTACCTGAAACGCGTATGAAAACTGTGCAAGCAAACGCCTCCCGAATTCACGGAGGGCAAGTGATATACTACACACGCTTCCGGTCAATCACGCCGGAGCGCAAGCCGTGCGGCAGGTGTCTGTCGCAATCAGGGTACGAAGGGAAGTGAGTCGGATTGCTGAGTGACCTTTTTAAAGAAATGACCGGGGTACGCGAGCGTCTGAATGAGTTGGGTGGTCATCTTTGACATCCCTAAACGCGAACAAGAATTAGAGGCTCTGGAGGCGGCGAGCGCCGATCCTAAGCTGTGGGATAACGCCGAACGGGCACAGAAAACGCTCCGGGAAGCGGCACGGGTGCGCGACCAGGTGGAACCGTTCCACCAACTGATGCGCCGCGTCGACGACGCGGCGATGCTGCTCGAACTCGCGGAGGCGGAAAGCGATGCCGAATCCTACGAGGCGGAAATCTCCGGCGACTTACGAAAAATGGAACGCGAGATCGAGTCGCTCGAAGTCAAAGCGTTGCTCACGGGTCAATACGATGGTGCGGACGCGATCCTGGAAATCGATCCGGGTGCGGGCGGCACCGATTCGTGTGATTTAGCGGCGAGCATCCTGCGAATGTATCTGCGCTGGGCGGAGAAGAACGGCTTCAAGGCAGAGATTGACGAGGAGCAACCGGGAGACGTCGCGGGGATATCGTCCGCGCGGCTCTTTATCAGCGGCGTGAACGCGTACGGCTTACTCCGCTCCGAAAACGGCACGCACCGATTCGTGCGCATCTCGCCATTCAACGCGAACGGGAAGCGGCAAACGTCGTTCGTAGGGGTGCGAGTGATGCCGATGGTGGACCTGACCGAGGCGATAAATATCGAGGACAAGGACATCCGCGTGGATACGTACCGGGCGTCCGGGGCGGGCGGACAACACGTCAATAAAACGTCGTCCGCGATCCGAATCACGCACCTACCGACCGGGATCGTCGTCACCTGCCAGAACGAGCGGTCGCAGCACCAGAATAAAGAAGTGGCGATGAAGGTGCTGGCGTCGAAGTTAGCCGAACGCGCCGACCGCGAAGCCGAGGAGAAACTTGCCAAGATTCGCGGCGACCAGCGTCCCATAGAATGGGGCAGTCAGATCCGCTCGTACGTGTTCCAACCGTACACACTGGTCAAGGATCACCGGAGCGGACTCGGCGTCCCCGATATACAGAAAGTGATGGACGGTGACATTGAACCGCTCAGTACGGGCTACCTGAAATGGCGGCGCGACGGCGGCAAGTCAGAAGGCGGAGGCGATGATGATCTATAACAAGTCAGAGAACAGGAAACGCAGGATGGGAAGTAGGAAGTTGGGGGCGGTCAGCTCGGCGGTGTTTGTGGCGAGTGGACTTAGCTTACTTCCGCTTCCCTCTCCTCTATTCCCTTCTTCGCCCGCCTACGCGGCGGAGAACATCGCCACCGGCGGTGTCCGGGAAATGGAAACCGAAGCGGGTAATATCGTCGCGGACGCCGTTCGGGAGGCGGGGGGGGCAGACATCGCGCTGGTGCCTGCCGCCGCTTTCAAGCCGGGAGCGAACGTGCCACGTCCGGCGACGGCGGATCAGGCGGCGAGTCTACTGGAAGTGGCCGCGGACGAAGTGGTCGTTTTATCGCTCCGCGGCGCACAGATCCTCGCGGCTTTGGAGCGTTCCGTGTCTTTCGCGCCGCAGCCGAGTGCGGGTTTTTTGCAGGTTTCCGGGGTCAAGTTTTCGTATAACGCCTCGAAAGCGGGCGGGCAACGTATCGGAACCGCCACACTCGTTTCCGGGGGACCGCTCGAAGCGGCAAAAACCTACAAGGTCGCCACGACGCGGCCACTCGCCAACGGTCAGCAGGGATACTTCCAGATCTGGGAACGGGACCAGATCACCGGCGGCACCGGGAAATCATTGAAAGACGCGCTCACCGAGCGGGCCGGTAAGAACAAAGGGTTGTCGGGCGGGATCGAAGGGCGCATCACCCGCGCCGGGCAGTAGCGACGGTGAAACGCTGAAGGGGCTATCGGTCGGGAGAAGTTTCCGCCGACCGATAGCCCCTTCAGCGTTTCGCCGGACTCAGTCGGACCGACGACGGGTCCAAACCGTGGCGCGTCCAGGAGTAGTCGGCATACACAGCTTGTCCGACGTAGAGCGGGGTTCGTGAACGACCGACCACGGACCCGCCGCCCACTTTGACTACGCTCGCATAGGGATAATACGATTTTTTGTTGGTAGCACCAGGGAGCAGTGTCTCCACATGGCTTACCTGTCGCATACTACCCACGCCGACGCGGGCGCCTTCGCGAGTACGCTTTGTCGTAGAGGTAACGAGCCAATAGATTGCCCCGCCAAAACACACGACGATAAGGAGACTCTTTAAAACCGGCAGGGTCACGTTGCTCCAACGGTCCTCACGAATATACCGGGCGAACCGGTCTTGACTGCGTATTGTTCGCATGCTGTATAGGTACCCTGACATAGGGCAATAGTTACGCACTACCTACCACCTCGTATAAACCGTTTTAATTCTCCCACAAACTTTTTCCAACGATTGTAAAAAACAGTAACCCATACGGCAAAATAGGGTCTATAATGTACATAGAAAGGGACCACGGACAGAGGACACGTTCCGCCTCTCTGTTATGTCACCAAATCGCCGACGATGAAACCTTTAACCCAGCGTACTCGCACCGCGCTGATGTATATTTTACCCGCATTACCCCTCGCCGCCGCTCTCGCCGGGGTTTCGCTGACGAACGCGTCCGCGAAATCACCGCTCCCGAAAACAAAAACGCCGGGTCGCGCCGGGTCGCCGAACTTTGCGCGCGATGTCGCCCCCCTCGTGGACAAGTACTGCGTCGGCTGTCACACTCCGGACTCGCCGAGCGGCGAGATCGTGCTGGCCGGCTTGACCAAAGCCGACACACTCCTCAAGAAACGCGCCGTTTGGGAGAAGGTCGTCGCGAACGTACAATCGCGCCACATGCCCCCGATGGGTTCGCCCATGCCGACCGACGCCGAGCGCGACAAACTCGTCACCTACATCGAGTCATCCTTCTCGGTCGCGGACTGCAAACTTAATGATCCCGGTCGTGTCACCATGCGACGACTGAACCGCTCCGAATACAACAACACGGTGCGCGACCTGACCGGCCTGGACCTGCGCCTGTCCGATGATTTTCCTTCGGACGACGTCGGGTATGGCTTCGATAATATCGGGGATGTGCTTTCGCTCTCGCCGATTCTGATGGAAAAGTATCTGTCGGCGGCGGGTAAAGTGGCGCAGGCGATCGTCAGCGCGCCCGAGGACACCGTCGCCGGGCGTAAATGGGAAGGGACTAAGCTTGCGGCGTTCGGCGGCTTCGACATGCCGGGTGACGAAGGACGCTTGCTGTTCAGTAGCGGCGAGGTCGCCCCGCCCTATACGTTCCCGCTCCCGGGGCGGTACAAGATCCGAGTCAAGGCGTGGCAGCAGAAGGCCGGACCGGATGCGGCGGAACTACTGATCAAAGTCGCCGGGAAAGACGTTCAAAAGTTTTCGATAGAACCGACGCGCCCCCGGCAAGCGAAGACAGTGGAAGTGGAAACGTTCGTACAGGGCGGCGAGCACGCCATCGCCGCCGCGTTCACGAACGATTATTACCGGGAAAAAGACCCGGACCCCAAGCTGAACGGTGACCGCAACCTGATCATCACCAGCATCGAGGTCGTCGGTCCCCTCAATGTCGCGCCGGAAACGCTGGCGAAACTTGCCGCCCAGTCCCCCGCGCAGACCCGTCTTTTCACCCCGGGTCTCGGCGTGAAAGACGACGCCGTGCGTGCGCGTAAAATACTGAGGGCGTTCGCGCGGCGGGCTTATCGCCGCCCGCCGACCGACGCGGAAGTGACAAAGCTAGTCACCCTGTATGGCATCGCGCGCAAGAACGGCGAAAGCTTCGAGCGCGGCATCCAACTCGGAGTACAGGGCACGCTCGCGTCGTCGAACTTCCTGTATCGCGCCGAGCGCGAGACCGGCAAAACACGCGAACTCAATGACTACGAGATCGCCGCGCGGCTTTCGTATTTCCTGTGGTCGTCCACGCCAGATGAGACGTTGCTGAAACTCGCCGATGCCGGTCAACTTCACAAGCCGGAAGTACTGGTCGCCCAGGCGAAGCGGATGCTTAAGGACCCGAAATCGGTTGCGCTAACGGATAACTTCGCGGGGCAGTGGCTGCAGATCCGCAAGTTGGAACGCGTCACCCCGGATCCGACGCAATTCCCGCAGTGGGACGAACCGCTCCGGACCGCGATGCGCGAGGAAACGCGTCGCTACTTCGACACGATCGTGCGCGAGGACCGGAGTGTTCTGGAATTTCTGGACTCCGACTGGACGTACCTGAACGGTCGCCTTGCCAAGCACTATGGCAACACCGACGTTACGGGCGACAAATTCGTCCGCGTCAAGCTGGTCGGCGGGCGGCGCGGTGGCGTGCTGACCCAGGCGAGTGTGCTGACGCTGACCTCGAATCCGACCCGCACGTCACCGGTGAAACGCGGTAAATGGGTGCTGGACAACCTGCTCAACACGCCGCCCCCGCCCCCGCCCCCCGGGGTCGGGGAATTACCAGACGACACGAAGGGGAAAGAGCCGTTGACAGGAACCCTCCGCCAGCGGCTCGAAAAGCACCGCTCCAACGCGGCGTGTGCCTCGTGCCATAGCCGCATGGACCCGATCGGCTTCGGGCTGGAGAAC
>JACMMA010000680.1 GCA_014379275.1 Armatimonadota bacterium
CGCG
The DNA here is from genome assembly GCA_014379275.1 of Armatimonadota bacterium. Taxonomy (GTDB): domain Bacteria; phylum Armatimonadota; class Armatimonadia; order Armatimonadales; family Armatimonadaceae; genus JACMIU01. The sequence goes on from JACMMA010000680.1 coordinate 5, forward strand.
GCGACCAAAACGTATGCCGGGAAAAAAGGCGGGGCGCACTTCGCCATGACGGTCGGGTCGCGACAGACCGCATCGGGCGTCATCACCGTGACGCCGAAAAGCGATGCCCGACTGCGGATCTACTGGCGACATAACCAGTGGACGGTCCCCGGTGCGCGGGTGGTCGCGATTGACAGTCCCCGCCGCGAGGTAGATGTTCTGCTTTCGAAGGGGGCAATTAACCGGCATCGCATCGGCATTCCCGAAGCAGGGATGAGCAAACATCTGGACGGGACGTATGGCATGATGTATTCATTCAAGGTAGATGCCCCGGTGGGTAGCCGGGTGCGTGTGTCGTTCTCTCCCCGGGGTGGTCAGGCAGGGATGGTCGGTTCGGTCAACGGGTCGCTCCTCCAGTCCGGTATCATTCCGGCGACGAGCTGGAAGGTTTTCTGCGAGGCGGTTGTCGGAGCGAACGGTCTGACACTCACGACGGCACCCTTCGGCGGCGTTTTCTATCCGGTAGAACTGGCTTTCAAAATAATATAGCGAAAGTTTCCTTCCCGTTCGCCCGAAGATATGGCATATCAAGGTGATTCCGTCACGGAACGCGTTCAAATGGCATGATGGAAACGGGGGCTTTCGCGGGCTATGGATAAAAATATCGAGATAATTAAGAAACTCTATCTGGTTCCGAACGAGTTCCAACTCTGGGCTTGGATTCTGACCACGCTTGCCATCCTGTTTTGCTTCAAAGGCACCCGTCGCTTCGGGGGCATGTGGTTTTTAGTCATTCTGGTTTGTATGGGCCTGTATTTCGGACTGACGAGAGCGATGAAGGACTTCGCCCCCAAGGAAATCCCGAAACAAGAGACGAAACAGCAGACGGGGCGGCGGCGGTTGCATTGATAAACCGAGGGGGGAAGCGATAGGATATCGGCATGCGCACGTTGTCACCGCCGTTACCCGATCCGCTTCCCGTCCCTCACGCCCCCGGCCCGCTATCGGGAATCGCGCCCGTTCCCGGCAGTAAAAGTATCACGAACCGTGCCCTCGCACTCGCCGCACTCGCCGAGGGTCCGACAGTTTTAACCAACGCCCTTTTCGCGGACGACACGGCGCGGATGATGGACTGCTTACGTGCCCTCGGATTCGTCGTGGACGATGAACCGGAGCACGAACGGATTACCGTACACGGGCAGGGCGGCGTGATCCCGGCGAACCGCGCCGCCGCTCTGTTTGTCGGGAATAGCGGCACCACGGCGCGATTCATCACCCCGCTCGCCGCCCTGGGTCACGGGACGTTCCTTCTGGACGGCGTGGCACGGATGCGTGAGCGCCCCATCGGTGATCTACTACATGCCCTCCAGGCACTCGGGGTACATGCCGAAAGCGTCGCCGGAAATGGATGCCCCCCACTTCGGATCGACGCGGACGGATTGCACGGCGGGGCTTGCACCATTCGCGCCGACAAGTCGAGCCAGTTTCTTTCCGGCCTGTTGCTCGCAGCACCCTGCGCGAAAGGCGAACAAACTGTCGTCACCGTAGACGGTCCCCTGTTGTCTGCACCATACATAACGATCACGGTGGAAATGGTTCGCGCTTTCGGCGGCGTGATTCATGTTTCGGAGGATGGGCGCATCTTTCGCATTCCAGGCAACCAGATGTATCGAACTCCCGGTACGTACGCCGTGGAACCGGATGCCTCGTCCGCGACCTACTTTTGGGGCGCGGCGGCGATCACGGGTGGCACCGCGCGCGTACCGGGCATTGGGCGGAACGCGCTCCAGGGCGACGCGGCGTTCGTGGATGTTTTATCCGCGATGGGCTGCGGTGTCCGAAAAGACGACGACTTTATCGAAATCACCGGCACGAGCAAGCTTACCGGCGGGACATTCGATATGAACGCGATCTCCGACACGGTGATGACGCTCGCCGCCATCGCCCCGTTCGCCGACTCCCCCACTGTTCTCGAAAACATCGCCCACATCCGGCACAAGGAAACGGACCGCATCGCCGCTACCGTCACCGAGCTGCGCCGCCTCGGCGTCCGTGTGGACGAACGTGAGGACGGTTTTACCATCTACCCTTGCGACAAAATTACCCCGACCGCACCGGTACGCACCTACGACGATCACCGTATGGCGATGGCGTTCGCGCTGATCGGTCTACGCGTCCCTGGCGTTCAAATAGCAGACCCGTCGTGCGTCAACAAGACCTTCCCCGACTACTTCGCGCGGTTGGAGCGGTTGGTACGCCTGTAGGGTCGGGAGCTGAGAACTATTGGGATCGCGAAGAGACGGGAGATCGTTGTGATGCAGTCAGGAAAAATGCTACACTCACCTATCACATACACCGTTAAACGGTCGGAGGAAAAATGTTCAAGCCGGTCGCCCTCGCTTTCGTAACCATGCTCTCGTTCTCGGGAGTCGTCGCGGCGCCTGCGCCACCCGTGACGACCAAAGCCGCATCGCCCGATCTTCTCAAGGACGCGGGTTGGGAGCATTACGTGGAAGCGGGTGCCAGCGCGGATTTCCAGCGGGAGGGCAAACAATTTCGCATCAAGACCACGCAAACGGGCAACAGAACAGACAGTGTGCAGGCGTGGCTCGCCCTGCCATCGCTACAGGACGGCACGAAATATACGCTTACTTTCGACGCCAAAGCCGACCGTGAGTCGACCTTCGGCTTTGTTGTCGGTCAACGCGACGCTCCGTACAAGAATGCCGGTTTGTTGCGCCAGGAAGAATCCGTGGGCACTCAGTGGCGCACCTATACGTGCGCATTCACGGCGCATAACGGGAACAACGGTCCTGGGGGCGTGATCAAGACGCCTTCTTTCGAGTGGAATAAGTTGGGAACGCTGTATTTACGACGCGTCTCACTGAAACCGACGCTGTAGCGGTAGGCATTGCCCCAACGCGTTTGGGGGCGATATAACCGGCGCATGATACCGACGCTCGCTCCTGTCCCCGCGCTTGTCGTTGCCGCTCCCTGCACGCTGTCCGGCGATATTCGCGCTCTCGCCGTTTCCGGGCGCACCGTTTTAGTGCGGTTGCCGCGCGGCTATGACAGCCCCACGAACCGGGACCGCCGCTACCCGGTCTTTTACCTGCTCGACGGGCAGAACGTCTTCGACGGGGCGACATCGTTCATCGGCGGGAACGAATGGAGAGCCGACGAGACGGCGGATGCTCTGGAGGCGAGCGGCAAGATCGAACCGGTGATCCTGGTCGCGGTCTACAACGCGGGAGCGAATCGTGTCAATGAATATACGCCCGCTAAAGATATCAAAAATCAGGTCGGCGGCGGCGCGGATGCGTACGGGAAATGGATGGCGGAAACCCTGAAACCGACCATTGATCGCGCTTTCCGC
>JACMMA010000681.1 GCA_014379275.1 Armatimonadota bacterium
GGCGGACGGTCATACAGAGAGGGTATCACGCCCGCATTCTTGTTACCCCGGTTCTATCATCGTCAGGAAACGCGGCACGGCGTCAGGCGGGGCTTGCCCGAGGGCGGTCATTTCACCCGCGAATTTGCGCAGGAGTGCCGCCTTCTCGGCGAGCGTCGGTGCCCCGTTCGCGTCCGTCGGTTGGACCCATTCGCCGCCCTGGACGTTGCGCCGGGTGTCCGCGAAGAGGTTGCGGAGCATCAGAGCGAACGGCAGTTCCGTCTCGTCCGGTCTGCGTACCGCGTATTTCGCCGAAATCAGCCACATCGCCCAGAACAGGTGGACCGTGTTGCGCGTCTCCTCGCGGTGCGCCTCGTCCGGCGTCCGGCTCGCCCAGAGTTGCCGGATGGCGGTCGGATACTCGCTTTCCGGCGTGTAATCCCACCGCTTTTTCGCCCCATTCGCCGGTATCGCCCCCCGGTTGAACAGGACGCGCACATCACTCGGAATCGTCGCCCCGGTCGCGGGATACCAGTACCAATCCACCTCATACGGCCCGGCGGGCGCGTCATAGATCGCCATCTGATAGTAGCCCTGCGGCGGCGCGTTCTGCTGCGTGTCCGTCCATAAAATAGGCTCCCCCACCCGCCGGATATACTCGCCACGCCCGGTCGCCAGCGCGGGCAGTGCGTCGTCGCGCAGAACGAGATGCACGTTGAGAGACGCCCACGCGTCATTGCCCGCGCCGAACCCTTCGTCGCTACCGAACGGCGCGAGGTACGCCGCGAGCACGTTTCCATCGGCCTCCGCGACCTGTGTTATTTTCCGTAGCAGTCGCGCGACCTCAACGAACCGCGTTTCTTTCCCCGGCGCCATGTCGCCTAACTCCTCGCTCATAACTGCCACCATCCTTTCCGCGAGCCGTTTCCTCGCCCTCTCCAACCGCTTCTTCACTGTGGTTTCGGTCAGCCCCAAAAACGCGCCGACTTCGCTCGCGCTGTGCCCGCCCAGATAAAACAGCGTGACCGCCGCCCGCTCGCCGTCCGGGAGCGACGCGACAATGTCGCGCACGCTCGTCCGTGTTTCGTTCATGAACACCTCCCGCGCCGGGTCCGCCCCGTCCGCCTTTTCCGTGATGGATTCGAGAGACACCGTGGCCCGTTCGCGCCGGCGGTCCCGGTCAGCGAACTTGAAGACGATGCGCCGCAGCCACGCGCCGAAGGTCATGGTGTCCCGTAGAAGCAACAGATCGCGCCACGCCTGCAAAAACGCTTCCTGCGCGGCGTCCTCCGCCCGTGCTCGCGAGCCGAGCAGCGAATACGCATACGCCACGGCGGGGTTCTGGTACCGGCGCACGATTTCGTCGAAAGCGTTCGCGTCGCCGCCCGCCGCCTGCCCGATCAGAGTTTGGATGTCCTTCACGTCAATAAGCCCCATTGGAAAGAAAAAAGGTGACAAAGATTCGCCTGTGCCATGAAAAAGTTCGGGGCGAACCGATAACCGCATGGTATAGTGTTTTCCAATCCATGCCGGAAACACGCGCCAACTCCCATACCCTCATCGAAGCCGCCACGCCTTTCGCGACCGCGAC
>JACMMA010000682.1 GCA_014379275.1 Armatimonadota bacterium
GGTCCAAAGTAGTCTGCGCGCGGGTAAGTCTCGTCGTAGTCAATGGTGTACTGAACCATGGCCAGCCCGAGTTGCTTAATGTTAGAAAGGCAGGAGGTTTGTCGGGCTTTATCTCTCGCTTGAGCGAAGACGGGGAAGAGAATCGCGGCGAGGATGGCGATTATCGCTATTACAACCAGGAGTTCAATCAGCGTGAAGCCGTTGCGGACCGCGAGGCGGTTTTTTTGAATAGACACGTTTAGGTTCTTTCGTTTCGGTTCCGGTCGCCTCTCAAACTTCCGTATCGGCTACCGGTATCGGGAACGTTCCGATGGTCTCAGGGTTATCCCGGTTGCACCTTGCGTACAGGGCGCAACTTCCATCGAAAGACGGGCACGTTCTAGATTATTTAAAGGGACAACATTCGCCTTCTATAGGCAGGGCGAATGGAAACAACGACAGGATACCATGAGGCTTCACGCGAATTGTTAAGAGAACATGAAATTTTCGTTAAGCCCGTAACTAAATGCGCACGGGTGCGTTAACAAAAGTTGCCGTCGCTCTCCCGTCTCCGGACACACTCGAAGTGCCCGGAGACGGGGGAAGGAGACTACTCCGTCGGCACTTCGCCGGGCTGGTTGTAGACGTTGCCGTCCAGGTATTTCGCGCCCGCGCCGAACGGGTACCATTTGTTCGTCTTGCCGCTGGCACTGATCTTCTTGTAGCCCGCGTAGAAATCCACGCCGCTCGGGTGTCCATTTCCCGCCGCGACGGGTTGCGTCAAGCCGAGACGTTCGTCGTACTTCGTATACGTCTGCGGGGTAATATGCCACTTGACGTGCCCGTCGCAGAATAGAAAATTAGAGCCGCCTCCATGGTAGTCCTGCGGAGCCATGTATGGCGCCTTTGTTTTCGAGTAGGTCGGCGGTGACCCCGCGTCTCCCGCCTTCACGATATTCGCACCGGGTGTCTTGCTTCCGCAACAGGTGTTGCTGAACGGCGTCCCGTAGCGGTTCACGACCGCGTCAAAGCCGCCGTCCACCGGGTCGTCGGGGAAGGCTTCCTGGGTCGCTTCGTAGAGGAGAATCAGATCCGCCGGAGTCGCGGTGCGGTCCGGGTCGAACGGGTCATAGGCTCCGCGCGGGAAAGCCGCCGTCGGGTGGGAGCCGTCGTTCGATTTCGTGCCCGTCGCGCCGAGGGGACCCACCCAGCGGTTTTGCAGGTACTGGTTCATGGCGTAGTTCGCGCCGGGTGCCTGCGCCCCGAAAACGGGCAACGTCAGGTTGTCCCGCGATTGCGCATTCGGGCAGGCGAAGACGTTGCTCGCCCCGCCATTCCCGCGCTGCTTGATGTACGGGAATACCCCGCCGATGTCGCGAAACTGAAACGTCCCGTCCGGATTTGCCACCGAGTAGCCGTAGATCCAGGTCGCCGGGTAGATGGTCGGCGCTCCCGTGGTCGGGAACCGGTAGCTCGAATCGGTGATCGGCGACGGAAACCCGCCGTCATAATCCTGCGCGTATTGCAGAAATGCGAGCCCGATCTGCTTCTGGTTAGAAAGGCAAGCGGTCTGCCGTGCTTTCTCACGAGCCTGAGCGAAGACGGGAAATAATATCGCGGCGAGGATCGCGATTATAGCGATAACGACGAGCAGCTCGATTAGCGTGAAGCCGCTTCGGGCGGCGCGAGCGTTAGTTCGAATAGACACGTTTTCAGCTTCCTATGTTTCTAAAATACCGGCAGCCTCTCAGACTTCCGTTTCGGCGACCGGGGTCAGGAACGTTCCGATGGGAAAAACTTGTCCTATGAAGTAAAGTTCGCGCAACGAGGACATATCCCGTCGGAGACGGGCACGTTCTAAGATAAGACAACGTTGACGTTTATACCGACCCATGGAGCATAGACAGCACCGATCAACGTACCAAAGAATACCCCTGCGATGTTATCTTAATGTTAAGGATTTGTTAAGAGAACATGAAATCTTCGGGAGACCCGTAACTATTTTCGCGGCGGACCGTTAAATACGGATCCGCATCTGCCTCAGACACCGGAGCGCGATATAATCTCCGTTACACCGCCCGCCCAAGGAGCCAGCCGTTTCGATGTCCACCTACAACTCGACCGCCGTTTATGCTTCGTCCGATATCACACGTAATAACCCGTCGTGCTTTCTTTTTCTGGTGGATCAGTCGTCGTCGATGGCGGAACCGTTCGGCGAGGACCGCGTCAACGGACAGACCAAGGCGGAAGGAGTCGCGCTCGCGCTCAATAACCTGCTCCGCAACCTCATCATTACCTGCTCCAAGTCGGATGGTATCCGCAACTACTTCGACATCTGTGTGATCGGCTACGGGCAAACGGTGCAACCGGCCTGGGGCGGTGCACTCACCGGGCAGGAGCTGGTCCCGATACGCGATGTCGCGAACAACTACGCGGGCATGATTGAGAAGGTAGACATGGTGGACGACGGCTTCGGGTTCGGGCAACTGATCCCGAAAAAAACGAAAATGCCCATCTGGGTCCAGCCGACCGCGAAAGGCTCGACCCTGATGTGTACCGCGCTCCGCTACAGCTATCAGATCCTCGCCGAGTGGCTTTTGCGCTCCGCGACCGCGTTTCCTCCGGTGGTCGTGCATATCACCGACGGCGAAGCCACCGACGGCGATCCGGCACCGTACCTGGCGGCTCTCGCGGGCCTGGGTAATCACAACGGGCGCCTGACGCTGTTCAACGTCCACCTTTCCAGCCGCCGACAAGCCGAACCGCTCCGGTTCCCCGATTCCGCCGACGCCCTGCCAAAAATAGGCGGGCGCACCGATCCGTATGCGAAACTTCTCTGGGAAAACTCGACCTACCTGACGCCATACATGCGAAGCGTCGCGTGGGAAAACGGCTTGATGCTCACCGACCGATCCCGCGCGTTCGTGCTGAACGCCGACCCGTCGCTCCTCGTCCTCGCCCTGGAAATCGGGACGCGACCCGGGGCGATGTGGTGATGCGGACCACGGTGCTTGGTAGCCCCCCCGCCCCCAATTCCGGGGGAGCCGGAAGGGAGAGGCGGAAGCGCCACGCCCGACCGTCGCGCGAATCGCCCCTGTATCCCTTCCGGCTCCCCCGGAATTGGGGGCGGGGGGGCTACCGATGACATTCGCCGTCCAGGCATGGTGGACACCCAAGGCAGGCTACGGTGTCAGCGAGTACGAGGATGCATACAGTGTCGCCGAAATGAGAGACGACGCCCCGCTCCGCGTCGCGGTAACAGACGGCGCGACCGGGGCGACGTTCTCCGCGCTCTGGGCAAGCCTGCTCGCTGCGGATTACGCGAGCGGGCTACTGACTGCGGAGACGTTGCCGACCCGCGTTCCTTTTCTGGCACGGGACTGGGCGGAGCGGGTGCAGTCGAATCCGCTGCCGTGGTACGCACAGGCGAAAGTGACGGGCGAAGGCTCCCACGCCGCCCTGCTCGGCGTCACGGTCTCGCCGACCACCGGGGACTACCAGGCTCTCGTCATCGGCGACTGCGCCCTGTTCCATCTGCGCCCGGCCGGAGCCGGTGCCGACGCGTACCGTGTTTTGCTTTCGTTCCCGTTCACGCGGTGGAGCGATTTCAGCGGGACGCCGGTGCTTATCGGCACCCGACCGACGACGCAGGCGAACATAGCGTCGCATACCGTCGTCCGAACAGGAACCGTTCAGGCAGGCGATGTGCTGTATCTGATGTCGGACGCGCTGGGAGCCTGGTTTCTGCGCGAGACGGCGGAGGGACGTTCCCCGTGGCTCTGGCTGGCACCTCTCGACCTACCGAACGGAGACAGGACGCTGACCGCGATGGTTCGAGAGTTACGCGACAATAAACGCCTCAAAAACGACGACGTGACCGTAGTCAGAATCCAGGTTTTCGCGGACAAGGGTTAGGTGCGTGGGTGCGGATGCCAACCCCGCAATACGGAACGGGTGTTGGCAAAAAGAAGGTAGGATCAGAAGCGATGCCGGAAGAAAAAATGCTGGAACCCGCTCCCCGCTTGACGCAAGCGGAGGCGGCCGTCGCCGTGCCACCCAAAGCACCCCTTCAAGCAACCAATTCGAAATCCACCCCCTATATCCCCCGCTGGCCGTCGCAGGTGGAGTATCAGGACGCCCTGCAAAACCCGGCACTATGCTTCGCCGATACTCTGCTGCGAACCTGTGTTCCGCTCGACCTGTCGCCGTTCGGACTGCCGTCGCCTATTTCCGGGCAGTTCGCGAACGTATACCGGATGCAGTCGCCGGACGGCAGGTGCTGGGGAGTCAAGCTGTTTCTGCGGCACCTCTCCAGCCGCACAGTCCAGTATCACGCCTTGCAAACGCACTTACTGCGTTTGTCGCCGGCGCCGTCCTGGCTGGTCCCGTTCGCGTACCATGAGAAAGGCATCCGCATCAACGGGGCGTGGTTTCCCGTTTTACAGATGCCGTGGCTACGGGATGCCACCCCGCTCAACACCTACCTCGGCGAGATTATCAATGATCCCCTTGCGGTAAGGCGGCTACGCGACACATGGCGCAAACTCAATATGGAGATGGAGCGCGAACAGTTCGCGCATGGCGATCTGCAACACGGCAACGTGTGTGTCCGGCACGGGCGTGACGGCAAGGCGCCGGTCCTGCACCTGCTGGACTACGACGGCGCGTGGGTTCCGGCACTTTCCGGGCGTGTCGCGACGGAGGCGGGCCATCCGGCATACCAGCACCCCGGACGTGAGCCGGGCGATTTCGGTCCGCGTTTGGACCGCTTCGCCGCCGTCGCCGTGTACACGACGCTTCTGATTCTCGCGCACGCCCCCGAGCTTTGGTATCGCTTCGACAACGGCGACAACATGCTCTGGCGGCGGGAAGATTTCGTGCAAACCCAGGCGCAAGGACGCGCCCTGTTCGAACTGTCGCGGCACCCGAACGCGTATGTTCGTCGCGCCGCCGAATCGTTCCGCACGATCTGCGAAGCCCCCGCGACTCTCGTACCCGACCTGGAGCGCTACGCGATGATGGCGGAGATGATCTAGCGCGGCGCCCCGTGTGTTGAGAGAATCGCGGTTTTGTTATTTTTGTAGGGTTTCTTTTGTCCTCCCGGACGGGGCCAACGCTTCGTTGGATCGGTTTCACCTGCGGTGCTACGTCACTCGCTACACCTGACCCCGTGTTGTTTTCCCGCGATTGGGGTTGTTCCCGCTCTCGCGGAGCGAAAGCGGGAACA
>JACMMA010000683.1 GCA_014379275.1 Armatimonadota bacterium
AATGACGAGGCGGTCGTCCGGTTGAACGAACTGCGCGCCCTGTACGAGCCGTATGTCGACTTTTTATCCAAGCGCTTGATTCAGCCGCTACCGGACTGGTTGCCAAACGACGATTTGGCGGACAACTGGCAAACGTCGGCGTGGGACAAAAGCGACCACTTTTTCGAGAGTCGTCCCCGCCGTCGCCAACCCATTAATAAATAGCCAGGTGGCTTGACGTATCAGATAGGGAATGTAATGGCGGGGCTGCGCCGCAGCAGACACAGAAGCGGTCGTTCGTCTGGCGCTCCGTCGGCAAACCGGGCAGACAGATTCCGCGGCATCGCGCGTTATGACATTCGATCCTCGTGTGGTGCGTTTGTCCTGTCGCTCGGCGCACGCACTCAGCCTACAGAAGCGGAGGCTCCATCAATGCGCGCCATGGGGCCATTGATCATTGCCGCCGTACGCTCGTCCTCCTGCCGCAGTATTCGCAAGAACGCGGACACGACGTGCGGGTCAAAGTGGCTTCCCATGTGCTTTTGCAGATAAAGCATCGTCTCATTACGGGACCAGGCTCGTCGGTAAGCGCGATCCGTGGTCAGGGCGTCGTAAACGTCGGTCACGGCGAGAATCCGCGCCCCGATCGGAATCTCATCGCCCTTCAAGCCGTCCGGATATCCCGAGCCATCGTACCGCTCGTGATGCGAACGTACTACGTCTACCACGGGGAACGGAAAGCGCACTGGTTCTAGAATCTTGGCACCGATGATCGTATGCGTTTTCATCTTTTCGAACTCATCGGGGGTGAGCTTTCCCGGCTTGCACAGAATGCTTTCCGGGATGGCGATCTTACCGATGTCGTGGAGCAGGGCGCCGTATTCCACTGCCTTCAAATCCATGCCAGATAGCTCCATTTCGCGGGCGAGATCCATGGCATAGCTTTTTACCCGCTGGATATGCTCCTGCGTGTAGCGGTCTTTGGCATCGATCGCCAGCGCGAACGATTCCACGGTCGCGGTGTAAAGCCCGCGTAGTTCCTCGCGCCCCCGTTCTAACTCGGCGATATAACTACGATGATTCACATCGCGGTCCCGATGATACCGTGCAGAATAATAAATCAAGAACGGCACCGGTAGTACCAGGGTTGCCAGCGCCAGTGCCGAATGCCAGTACAGCAGCGCATATGGCAACATGACATACATCAACGCGGCGGCGGCGGAGCCCGCGACATAACCAGGGAACATCCAGAAATAGTTGTCTCGCCACAGTGCGCCGGCTTCTCTCCACGATGAGGTGCGGGAAGTCAGGTTGATTGCTACCGCGACCAGAAATGTGTTGACAAAAAAGTAGATCGCACCGGCACCGAGGGTTGCGAATGCTTGCCAAATGACCGACGGCCCGCCGACCGCAATGACGGGGGGGAACGTCTGCCGGGGGTGTGCGACACCCGCGAGCATCAAAACAGGACAGGCCGCGAGGACGGACAAAACGACGGCGCTGATACTGAACAGTATTTGGACCAGGAACGAGCGTTTCGGATACATGGTGCCGATCATCGCGGTGACTACCCCGGCGAGGGAACCGACGAACGGGCCGAAAGCCAGGAGTAGAAGAAATGTCGGCACCAATCCGAGCGAGATCGTGGAATTTTGTACGCTGTTCTCGTTGGCGCGTTGGAACCCGACTACCGGGACACGGAGGAAAGACGCTCCTGCGGAGAGTAGCAAGCCGGGAATGACTACCATCCAATCATGCACCGGGATGGGGAAGCCAACCGCACAAATGGCGAGTGCGGAGATGCCAGCCAGGATGACTGACACGACGTAGGCTTGCGCCAATCTCGGGAAACTTTGCATGTTCATAAAATGGGACCCATCCGCGGTGGCGACCATGCCGATACGGGAATCGTACATATAGGGTATCGCATTTTTGATGCCTTGGAAAAAGAAAAAAGGTGGCGCACAGCAAAGTGCGCCACCTACACGGAAAACCGATTGTTCCCGACTAGTTTTTCGAAGTGATCGAAAGCCGACCCGTTACCGAGTCGTACTGGACGTCAACATTCAGGGCTTTGCCGACGAAATTTAGCGGAACCACCGTGCGCCCGCGATCCAGTACCGCGGGACGATCCATCGAAACCTTGGCTCCGTTCACGGTCGCGGATTTCTTACCGACGCCGATCACGATTTCGCGATCGCTGTTGGTGGCGCGCATTGTTTTCGTTTCGTTAGACCAGGAAACGCGTCCTCCGGTATGCTCGAAGATCTGGCGGAACGGGGCGACTGGCATTCCCGCTTCGACATGCGGCGCGACATCGAACGCTATCTTCTCCCCGTCGAAGGCGACCTGGAGAGGTTTCATGGCATCAGTACGGCGAGCCGTCTTGGCGCGGGGGGTGGAAACACTGGTATGCGTGTTCACGAATCCCGGTTTCGCCGGGATGATAGCCGGTGCAGGAAGACTAACGGTTCTCTTCGGAGCCACGGCTGTCACGCGCATCGGAGTGGCGACGACGGTCGCGGGGCGTGAAAGGCGCGGCACCGAAGCGGATATCTTCGGCGCGGATACTTCGATATCCGCCAGTTGTTGCATGGTGGAAACAGTCGCACCGGGCACTGCGCTATTTGCCACAGACAAAGTGGGCTCACCGCTGACGGCGGGAACCGCATTCTTCGAAACATTAGGCGCGCTGGGAACTGGAGATTTAGCCACCGGGGCGGGCGAAAATATCGGCAACGTCGGTGTGGCGGTGCGCGGTGCAACCGACGCAGCGGCGGACACTATGGCGTCCGCCACGGACAGCCCGAGCGCGTCTCCGGCGTCGAACGATGCCCGTGCGCTGTCGGCGACGCGTGCTTCACCGGTCGGTGCCGTTATCAATGCGCTGCCCGTTTTGGGAAGGGGAATCATTAGCGGCTTGGCGACGTTCGCGCCGGGAGTCGCTTTGCGCGCCGACTTGTTGGCGGAAAGGTCGGGGATCTCACTCACGCGAGTCGTGAAGCCGCCGGGGTTGTTCACATATACGGTGATCTTCCGCGTCGTCGTCGCGTTGGTGGAATCCAGGTAACCGCTCGCGGTGATGGTGTGGACGCCGTTGGTCTCGTTGGTCGTATCCCAGACGAACGAGTAGGGGGGATAGTTCTTCAGGGTTTTGAACTTGTCGTCGACATAAAACGACACATACGGGTCTTGGCCGTTGCGCGACTTCGCGTCCACGAGTAGTTCCACCGATCCGACGATCTTCTTGCCGTTGCCGGGGGCTACGAAACGTACTTCGGGGCCGCCCCATGCCGCTTCGCCGGTCGCTTCATCCGAGCCGGCAACGATGTCAACCTTCGCGGATGATACGTCGCCTTCGGCGTTCAGCACTTTAACGACCACGGTGTGCGAACCGGCTGCGAGGGTGGAACCGTCCACCAGGAAGGATAGAACGGAAGCGCGGCGCGGCGCGTCTA
>JACMMA010000100.1 GCA_014379275.1 Armatimonadota bacterium
CCGGGAAGGAGATCTGGTTCGGCGTGCTCTTGGCGACGATGATGATCCCCGGCGCGGTGACCATGATGCCGCAGTTCCTGATCTTCCGCTCGCTCGGCTGGTACGACACCCTGAACCCGCTCTGGGTCCCGGCATTCTTCGGCTCGGCGTTTAACATCTTTCTACTCCGGCAGTTCTTCATGAGCATCCCCGGCGAGTTAGAGGACGCGGCGAAGATCGACGGTTGCGGACCGTTCGGCATCTACTGGCGCGTGATGCTCCCGCTCGTCAAGCCCGCACTGGCGGCGATCTCGATCATGGGCGTCTTAGGCGCGTGGAACAACTTCCAGGGACCGCTGATCTACCTGTCGTCGCCGGACAAGATGCCGCTCGCGTACGCCCTGCAACTCTACCAGACCCAGCACGGCGGCGAACCGGGCTTGATGATGGCGGCGTCGACGATGGTCGTGATGCCGATCATCGTCCTGTTCTTCTTTACGCAACGGTACTTTATCGAGGGCGTGTCGCTATCGGGGATGGGCGGGCGGTAAAAAAATATAGGAGCGGGTGGGGGGGGGCTTGACACGGGCGAGCCGGTCCGGTATATATATACAACAAATCCAATAGGAATACCAGACTTTATAACTCGCGACCCGAATATCGAGAACTCGGGTGGCTGTGGCTGACTCGACAAACAAGAGGCCAGACGTTGTTCCAAGCAACGCCTGGCCTTTTTGTTTCGCTCTGAAAAGAGCACCGATTGCTCTAAAACCCCGTACCGGGGTCGATTGCTTGTGCCGTCCGTGACCGGGCGTGCTTGCGTAGCGAAGGAAACAAAATGAGTAGCGAACCCCGAAGGCAGATGCATCTGAACCTGTTTTTAATGAGCGTCGGGCACCACGAGGCGGCGTGGCGACACCCTCAATCCCAGCCGGAACGCCATACCGATATCCGGTACTACCAAGAACTCGCGCAAGCGGCGGAACGGGCGAAGTTCGACTCCGTGTTCCTCGCTGACGGACTCGCGACCTGGGGACGCGCAGCGCACTCCATTGTGGGCGGACTGGAACCGTTCACCTTTCTCGCCGCAGTGAGCGCGGTCACGGAGAAGATCGGACTGATCGGCACCGTTTCGACGACCTATAACGAACCGTTTCACGTCGCCCGCAAGTTCGCCTCGCTGGACCATATCAGCGGCGGGCGTGCCGGCTGGAACATCGTCACGTCCGGCGGCGAGATGGAGGCACAGAACTTTAACAAGGAAGAGCATTTGCATCACCACCTGCGATACCAGCGTGCCGCCGAGTTTCTGGAAGTCGCCACGTCGCTGTGGGACAGTTGGGACGACGACGCGCGGCTATTCGACAAAGCGTCGGGCGCTTTCGCCGACCCCGAAAAGGTGCGGGCTATCGAACACAAGGGCGAGTGGTTCGGGGTCAAGGGGCCGCTTAACGTCCCGCGACCGCCACAGGGTCATCCCGTGCTCGTACAAGCCGGGGCGTCGGACGACGGGCGCGAGTTTGCCGCCCGCTACGCCGAGGCGATCTTCACCGCGCAACAGACGCTGGAAGACGCGCAGGAGTTTTATCGGGATGTGAAGACGCGGGCGCAAAAATACGGTCGGGACCCCGACGCCATCAAGATCCTGCCGGGGATCGGGGCGACCATTGGGGCGACCGAAGCCGAAGCGAGAGAAAAGGAAGAGTACCTGCATTCGTTCATCAACTTCGACCGGGGTATGGGGATGCTCTCCTTCCTGCTCAAACAGGACATATCACAGATCGATCTGGATGGTCCCGTGCCGCCGTTCCCGCCTATCGAGGAGGTCAACGGGATGAAGAGTCGGACGCAACTGGTGGACGAACTGGCGCGGCGCGAGAACCTGACCGTGCGGCAACTCATCAAGCGGCTCGCCGGGGGGCGTGGGCACCGCACCTTCGCGGGCACGGCGACACAGGTCGCGGACCAACTGGAAGAATGGTTCACGAAAGGGGCGGCGGACGGCTTCAATGTCATGCCGCCGCTGTTGCCCGGCGGATTGAACGAGTTCGCAGAAGGAGTGATCCCCGAACTGCAACGCCGGGGTCTGTTCCGAACCGAGTACGCCGGAAGCACCCTGCGCGAGCACTACGGCTTATCCCGCCCCCGAAACCGTTTCGAGGCGTCCTCACAGTCCGAAAGGGGGGGCGAGAATATTTAAATGTTCTTGGCAAGGGCAAGGATTGTGCGGTACACTAAAGTCGATATAATCACGCGGTTTAGTAAGCTTTATGTCAACCATCTTCCTACCCAACATCACACGACAGCCCCGACCGGTGGAATGCCAGGTTTGTTATTGCTGTTGTTGCCACGGTACCCCTAACGAGTAGGTGGGGCGTCGCGCCCCATAAATCTCGCGGCTGATCAGGCAACTGAAGGTCGAACCCTCGCAAGAGAGTTCGACCTTTTTGTTTATCCGCGCGGCTTCGGTAAGCCGTGTTTCTCAAAACCATATCTCTCGCTCCGGCAACCTTTGCCGGAACCGTCACCCAAGGAGGAAATCCTATATGTCCGTCCAAACCGTCCGGTACCCGAGCCGAACACACCGCCCGTCGGCGTTTACGCTCATCGAACTTCTCGTTGTAATAGCAATTATCGCCATACTCGCCGCTATATTGTTTCCTGTTTTTGCCCAGGCGCGAGGGAAAGCACGCCAAACGTCGTGCCTGTCGAACTTCAAACAGGCGTCCTACGCCGTGCTGATGTACGCCCAGGACCATGACGAGTTGTATCCGCGCGCGAACTATGCCATCCCACCCGGCACGAGCAAGTTCGGTCCGACCATCGAGCGGGTTCACTGGTACGAGGCGGTCGAGCCGTACACCAAAAACGGCTACGACGTTCGCAACATCTCGCGGGGGCTGGGCACCTGGTTCTGCCCAGAATACGACAAGTCGGTGAACCCCTTGTTCGGGGATAATCCGGCGTGGAGCCTTGTCTGGAACGCGAACCTGGCACCGGCGAACGCCCCCGATGTGCCCGATGAATGGCGTACGCTACCGATCCTGTCACTCGGCGATGTGGAGTACCCGGCGAACCAGATCGTAATCGCGGAAGGGGCGGGCCGTCGCGTTTACACTTACGGCAACGACGTCGGACCCTGGACGCTCGCCAGCCCGCTGGGCGGACAACCCAACTTCGAAAAGGATGTGAACATCGTCTGGGCGGTGGCGCGGGCGAGGCACAACGGCGGGGCGAACTACGGCCTGGCGGACGGGCACGCCAAGTGGTTCCGCGCCCCGGATAAACCCTTCGCCAACTTCCGGGGTGCCGACGGTCGGGAGATCATCGCGAACACGGTGATCACGGCGGGCGACGGCAAGAACAGCCCCGTCGTTTATCGGCGCGACATCAACCCGAACGCGGCAGCGTGGTTCCGCGAAAAATAGGGGGAACGGGAAACAGGTTAAAAAGGAGGGTATGTGCAAAAAAAACTCAGTCCGAAAGTGATCTATGCCGTTTTAGGCGTCCTGGTATTGAGTCTGCTCGTCCTGATCGGGCGTTCCGTGGTGACACCCGCACCGGTCCTCAAGAATCCCGCCCTGGAGCGGGAGCCGACGCGATAACGGCGTCCCGTTAACG
>JACMMA010000101.1 GCA_014379275.1 Armatimonadota bacterium
CTGCCGGAAGCGACACCGAACAGCGATCCCTCCTGGTTCGGCTTCCCGATCACGGTGCGGGCCGACTGCCCTATCTCACGCAACGACCTGGTGCAGGGATTGGAAGCGGCGAAAATCGGCACCCGGCTCTTGTTTGCGGGCAACCTGCTACGCCAACCGGCCTATATCGGACAGGACATCCGGGTCGTCGGCGATATGACCAACACCGACATCGTGATGAATCAGACCTTCTGGCTCGGCGTTTATCCGGGACTGGAAGCGGTTCACCTTTCCTACGTGGCGGACACGGTGCGCACCCTGATTCGCCGCGCCGACGCACGGCAGCCGCTCGCGATGGCGGATATGGTCAAGTAGCGCGCCCGGCACGTAATCATGGACCCATCCGCCGACCAGCCATTGATCAGCGTCCTCATTCCGACACGCAACCGCGCCGTGCTGGTTCAGGAGACGATTCGCAGTGTCCTCACACAACAGTGGGGGCACTTCGAACTGGTCATCTCCAACAACAACTCCTCGGATAACACGCAGGAAGTGCTGGAGGAGATCGCCGCTGGCGATAAGCGGGTGCGTGTCGTATCGCCCCCGGAACTGCTCCCCATGACAGCGCACTGGAACTGGGCGTGGTCCCAGCTACGTGGCAAATACGGCGCGCTGCTCAGCGACGATGATCTGTGGGAGCCGACGTTTCTCGGGACGATGGCGGAAGCCGTACGGGAGCACCCGGATCTCGATGTCGCTGCCACCGATTTCCTTTTTTGGAAAGAGGGCGACGAGCGTCCCTTGCAACATCGGGACGCGAACCTGAAACAGTACGCCGGAGTCGTTCCTGATCCCCTTCAGGCGACGCTCAAACACAACCTTTTTTTTCTGAACTGTAGCATCATGCGCCGTGAAACCTTCGCGGAGTTGGGCGGGTATGGTCCGACTTTCGTTGGTGACTACGAACTGTTCGTGAAAGCCGCGCTGGCAGGGAAGCAGTTCTACTATATCCCGGAGGCGCACCTCAAATATCGGGTCCATGCCACACAAGCAACAGATTCCAAACTGATCCGGTTGACTGCAGAGATGCTCGAAGGGTATATCCACCGTTCCGACCTTCCCTGGGGGGTCCGGCAGCGGATTCGCCGTACGGCAGGGGGGACGTGGGCGCTCGTCGGGCAGTACCAGCGGACGGAAAGGAAACCGGAGGAAGCGGCACCGATGGCGTGCTTCCTGCGCGGTGTCAAGGTCTGCCCCTGGCATCCCGCGAACTGGGTCGGCATCGCCCAGAGCGTGCTTCCCTCCCGGACATGACGCGGGGGCAAAACTACAGGAGCGGATTATGAAAACAGTTATTTTAGCCGGCGGCCTGGGCACGCGGCTTTCGGAAGAAACGACGCTTAAGCCCAAACCGATGGTCGAGATCGGCGAACGCCCGATTCTCGAACACATCATGCACATTTATGGCGCGTTCGGGTTCAACGAATTCGTGCTCGCTCTCGGATACAAGGGCGAGGTGATCAAAGATCATTTCCTGCATTACTATCAGCGGCGCTCCGACCTTTCCATCGACCTTTCCTCGGGCAGCGTTTCCGTGCACGAGACAGACTCGCACCACAACTGGCGCGTCCATCTCGTGGATACCGGGCTCGCCACGCAAACCGGGGGCCGACTGTTTCGCTTGCGCGACTGGGTCGGCAAGGAACGGTTCATGATGACTTACGGAGACGGCGTCGCGGACGTCGACGTTCGCGCCCTGGTTGCGTTCCACATCGCGCACGGCAAACTGGCAACGGTGACCGCGGTGCGCCCCCCGGCGCGATTCGGCGGCATGCTCTTCGATGAGAGCGGCAAGGTTTCCGAGTTCACCGAGAAGCCACAGACCGGCGAGGGGTGGATCAACGGCGGCTTCTTCGTGTTAGAACCGGGTGTCCTCGATTACATCCCCGGCCCGGAATCCATCTGGGAACGGGACCCGCTGGAAAATCTCGCGAAAGCCGGAGAACTCATGGTTTTCAAGCACGAAGGATTCTGGCAGGCGATGGACACATTACGCGAAAAGCGTCTGCTGGAAGACCTGTGGAACCACGGCAACGCCCCGTGGCACCCGGAAAAGCTCCGCGGATAATATGTCCTTTGGAAGGCCGGGCAGAGTCACGAGGGAGCGATACGTCTGATCCGTAGCATGTTCCATATGCCGGTCACCTCGGATATGACCGGACGTTGCGGGCTGAACAGATCAGCCGTCACCAGAAAAACGGCGAACAGCGCCAGCTGCCCGATGATGCCCGCCAGCGTTTGTGCCTGTCGCGGCGATAGTAATTCGGCGACGCCCATCGCCAGTAGGAGCGAGCCCTGTACACGGATTACGGGCACAAACACGTCCTGCCAGATCATTTCACTGCCAGCAATTTTGCGACGAACCTGGTAAGTAAGGATCAGCAACTCGAACAAAGAACCACAGTAGCTCCCGGCAGCGATGCCTTGCACGCCGAAGAGTTTGATTCCCGCGTAGAGAAAGCCGATACGCACCGCACCGCTGATCGCCAGGATTGTGGTGTACTGCTTGAAAAAGCCCATTGCCAGCATCCCCTGGACGAGCATGCCCAGCGCAGTCGTCAGAACGACCTCCGAAACATTCCATTGAAACAGTGCCACCGCCGGACGCCACTCCTCGCCGAATACCAGTGGCAGAAAGAAGGGGGAAACGATGGCTATCGGACTGACAAGCAGACCCATCAGCGTGACAGTGCGACGCGCGGTTCGTCCGGTGACACGACCGACTTGCTCGGCATCGTCTTGCAGTCGGCTCATCGCAGGGAATGCGACGCGGTTGAGCATGTTGACTAAAAGGGTGGGTGCCGATGCGATATTCGCAGACCACGTCACCAGACCGACGGCAGAGATTCCGATAGATCGTGCCATCACCAGGGCACCGACGCTGCTTATGGCGATAAAAGCGACCTGGTTTAACTGAAACGGAACCGCCTTTTGTATCACCTGACGTGCTATGGACCACCGGAACCGCCCGGTCATTCGCCAATCCGAACTCGCCCGCACGATCACCATCCCGGTGAACCGGGCGGCGATGAAACTTATCATCAGTGCCCACGCTCCGTATCCGGCGATAGCAAGTCCGATAGAGCATGCGATCTGCACAATCTGTTCCGCAACCTCCGCACGCGCCAGTGGTTCGAAGCGAAGATGCCGCTCCATCATCGCGCCCGGGACCGAGCGCAACGTAACAAATAGCACTGCCGCAACCCCCACGCACAGCATCGGGATTTGGGCTTGATCTATGCGGTAAGCGCGCAGTACCCACGCGGAGGCGAAGACAACAAAACTGATGAACACCAGGGAAATAGATTGCTGAATCCAGAAAATAGTCGCGGTTTCGTCCGGCTCCGGCTCTTCTTTCTGAACGATGAGCAGGTTATGCAGACTGAACTCGCAGACGAATAACCCGATCCCGATGATGTTGCTGATGAGTCCGAATACCCCGTAGTCCTGCTTCGTCAGGAAGCGTGCCAGAGTAAGGCTGCTGACCAGACGTAAAATCACCGACACCACGGTCCGCATTCCCAGTACCTGCGCCCCACGCACTGCCTTGCCCTGTATCGTGTCTTTATCCGAATTTTTCTGCTCGGAAGCGGCGTCGGGCGGGGGAATGATGGCTGTTGGCGACGGCGTCGCGTCGGGAGAATCGGGCATATGTTTCCAATCCGGGAGCACGGTGCTGAATACCCGGCTTGAAGGGTCCGGGTCGTGTGATCCAGCAGAAGTCCGTGATGCGTCGTTCTGACGTTTGTAACGATCTTTGCCGCGTGTGAGCAGACTTGAAGTCCGCTAATATATCGAAAAGGCCAGGGATCCGTCGTATGATCCCGATCAAATTTGGCGCTTGCCCGACTATGATACCGCATAGAGGCGCCAAAGTATAGGCATATTCTTCTGTCATCAAACGTGCCGGCTTCCCCTACACATTAGGAAGGGGAAGCCGACACGTCTTAGCGGTCGATGTCGCCGAGAACGATATCGATAGACCCGATCATGGCAACGACGTCCGCGACCATCCGCCCCTGCACCATTTTTGGCAGGGCTTGCAGATTGTAGAACGACGGTCCTTTGATCTTGACCCGATACGGTTTATTCGAACCGTCCGACACGACGTAGTACGCCTTCTCACCGCGCGGACCCTCGACCGCCCCGATCGCCTCGCCCACCGGCGGGTGGAACCCTTCCGTGTACAACTTGAAGTGGTGGATCAGCGATTCCATCGACGTGTCGAGTTCGGCACGCGGCGGCGGGGCGATCTTACGGTCCGACGTTCGCACCGGGGCGTCGCCGAGGGATACGACTTTCGCGTAGGCTTGTTCACAGATACGTAGCGACTGCCGGAACTCTTCCATGCGGACGCGGTACCGGTCGTAAACATCGCCGATCTGCCCGACCGCCACATCGAAGTCGAACTCCTCGTAGGACGAATACGGGTTCGCTTTGCGCAGGTCGTGGTTGACCCCGGACGCGCGAAGCGACGGTCCGCCCATGCCGAACGAGATCGCGTCCGCCGGGGAAACGATTCCGACGCCGCGGGTCCGCTCGATCCAGATCGGGTTGTTCGTCAAGAGCCCTTCGTACATCTCGATCCGCGCCGGGAAGTAATCCAGGAACTCGCGCACCCGCGTCAGCCAGCCCGCCGGCGCATCGCCGCGCAAGCCGCCCGGGCAGATCCACGATGTTTTGGTGCGTACGCCGGAAAGGTGTTCCTTGATTTCCAGAACGCGGTCCCGATCCTGCCACGAATAAAAGAAGACCGACATCGCACCGATGTCGAGAGCATGGGTGCCGAGCCAGAGGGCATGCGAGGCGATCCGCTCTAATTCGTTGAGCAGGACCCGCATATACTGCGCCTTTTTCGGGATCTCGACCTGCATCAGTTTTTCGACCGCGAGCGAGTACGCCAGATTATTACACAGGTTCGAGAGATAGTCTTCGCGGTCCGTCAGAACCAGGGCCTTGTAATACGACAGGTTCTCCATCGTCTTCTCAATACCGGTGTGTAAGTAACCGATGTGCGGCGTGCAACGAACCACGGTCTCCCCATCCAGTTCCAGCACCAGGCGCAGAACGCCGTGCGTGGACGGGTGCGAGGGTCCCATATTGATCGTCATCGTTTCCGCGTCGGTGTCGGGATCATAAGACCGCTCGATCTCGATACCGGCGGGTGCGGAATTCGCCTGCGGTAGGCTGCTCTTGGTAGTCGCTAATTGTGTCAGGGTTGCCATGATTCGATTCGCCCTATCTAACGTTTGTCAGGATATTTGTTTGTAAAACGGTCAATTCACAGTCGCCACTCGTTGCTTATGTGACATGAAACGAGACTCGACGAGTCGGTAGAAAATATACGAGGCTACGAAGATGACGATCAATTCAGCGGCCATTTCGAGCCCGAACCAATGAATCGGAACCTGTATTTTTTTTGCGATCTGGCGAAAGAGCCCGATAACCAACACGTGAATCAGATACACAGAGTACGAGATGCTACCGACGAAGAAAATGCCACTCAGTAATTTCGTTTGCTTCACTTTCCTGTCGAAAGGATGTAGATAGTATAACACGACCGCGAACACAGAGCCGATAGCGACATTCCATGCGGCATGGTAACCCTCTCCCGCGTAAAACACTTTCGTCGCCACGAGGCCAGAAACAAGCGAGATCACGACTAGCAAAAAGCCCCTGCCCTGTCTGGTGCGGTTCGCCCACGGCTGACCACACAACATGTCAAACAACAAAACCCCCTCGCCAAAACAAATCCACCTGTCGAACGGGAATGACGCCCACTGGGGTGCGAAAGTGGCAATAGTAAGAGCAATCAGAGTGACACAGTGCAGCGCCTTGACCATCACTTGCCATCCCTGCTTGCGGAAAGCGAATATAGAAACAGCAACGATTGCGTAAAATGATAGCTCGTAGCAAAGGCTCCACGAAACGAGAGTTATGCTTTCTTCCTTTAAGGGAACCTGGATGAGCAGGGAGTTTGTTAACACCAAACGCGGCGTTAACGAGGTGAACATTTCCGCTAATTTACTTGTCCCGATGGTGCCCGACCGTTGTGCAAACCATGCCATTCCCGCAGCGAGTATGAACAGGAACAAGGACGCAAGGTAAGTGGGAAATATCCGCCGCAGACGCGCTACCAGGAATTGCCGCGTCTGTTGGCCGCGGTCCATCGTGTTCGCGGCGGCGGCGGATATACAGTATCCGCTGATCACAAAAAACAGCGATACACCGACGTCACCCCACAGGCAGAAATCCACGAAGAAATTAGTGTTCTGCGCCCGGGCGGGTTCGCTAGTTATATTAGCGATGCAATGAAACAGCACCACCAAGATTGCGGCAAATCCCCGCCATAGGTCTAATGATTCGTATGTCCGACTCCGCACTTCGCGCATCTGTTGTCCCTTGTATACACTCTCTGTCGCCCGTCAACTTCGGTGCAACGATCGGTCTCGTCTTTACCCCGGGGAGGTTTGTACTTGAGTGGCCGGGTCGAGCGGAGGCGAAGTACTGATGGTACTTGCCTTCACTTTCGCGGTGATGAATCGTGATTCCACCAGCAAATAGAAGATGTATGCGAACGCGACGCAGATCGCCAGATCGACAAACATTTCGAGCACGAAATACTCGATCGGCAC
>JACMMA010000684.1 GCA_014379275.1 Armatimonadota bacterium
ATTCCCCGGACCGCCCCCCCCGACGCGAGACACCAAAGAAAAGACATTTCAAACCGCGATCATTTGCCGCGAAGGAGTGTCGTGCTCCCGATTAAAGGTCGCAAGTAGTTCGCACAATTTTCTTTCAAGCCATTCCTTGAATAGTCCGCTAATATGTACTTTGTCCTGACCGCCGGAATCGCCACTAGCACACATCGCAAGGTAGGAACTATCGGCCATGTCTTCATTACATACCGCAGTACGCCGAGGCGATGATGATGCCGCTCGGGCTTGCATCGCAGAGGGAGCCGACGTCAATGCGTGGAGCGTCCGCTCGTTCACGCCACTGATGATAGCGGCACAACAGCAACACACCTCGACCGTGCAATTGCTTCTCGGCGCGGGTGCCGACGTCCATCTGGCACATCCTAACGGGCGAACAGCGCTCCACTTCGCGGCCTCTATTGGTTGTCTCCCTATCGTCCAGTTGCTTATCGAGTATGGCACAGATATAAACGCCCGAAGTAACATCGGTTGCACGGCAATGCTCGAGGCCGCCCAATTTAACCACGGGGAAGTGGTTCGCTTCCTCAAAGAGAGCGGAGCCGATCCGCAATGGCGATGTAGCGAGGGCTTCACGGCGGACGAATGGCTAGCGCAAGGAGGGGTGCCCGGTCGATATCAAGAGCTATTCCCCGACCAGGAGAAGAGGGCTGACGCACAGGTGGAGGAGAAGTTCCGAGGGATAATGGCTAAAGGACTGTCGCCCGAGGAGTATGCAGCCGAACATGGACGCCGCATCCTGGTCTACGCCTACGGAGCATACCGCTTCGCGGACCCGGAGGTGGAGAGGTGGGCGCATGGTTTAGCGGAGATACTCTTCACACCGGGGATGCTGGAGCGATGTGAAGAGCAGTATCTGCGGGGTGAAGAACTGGAAGATGCACGTCGTTGCCGGGCTAGCCTTGCCCGGCAAATCGCACGCAGGGACCGGAAGATAGCAACGTGACGTGATTTGCAGTCCATGGCTTTATTCAACTGTGAACCATGGGCAATGTCTTATGACCCGAAAATGAAGGGGCTTCGTGAAGCCGCTCGATAAACGAGCGACCGCGAAATTGGAGAGACGGCACCGCCCCCGGCGCGGAGTGCCCACCCTTAGTCATCCCAATCCGGGTCGTATCCCTTCTCCCACTCATAGCGGCGCTTCTTGCCGCCGCTACCGGCAACCCAGGGCGTAGGGGCCAAACCCAGGTAGCCGGGGATGTCCACACCGGGCATCTTCACGTTCGCCAGCAACCACCGCGCCGCGTCCGCGTGGTTCATGCTCAGCCAGCGCATCGCGTGTATCAGACCCTCTTTCGCCTCGTCGTCCAGGAAAACGCGGATCTGTCGCACAACGAGAACGGTGGGCTGAAACCTCTGCCCTGCATGCCCGCCCCCCGCTGCCACACGGGATTTTTTCGCCGACTCGGAACGCAAATCAGGGAACCGCACCGACGCCGACGCCGGTTCGCGGCAGATGCGTATTGCGCCGGATCGCCCCCCACGCCCCACCGACCCCGTGCTGAACACTTGTCCGGTCAACACATGTCGAAAGATCGCACGGACCGCCTGCGGGTCGGTCGAACGCGTCGCCTGTACGTATGCACTCAGCCCAAGGCGCGCACGCCGGTTCAGGCAAAGCGAGAACGGGTGACGGACGCGCCGCGCCGTATCGCGCTCCGGTCGTGCCCCCTTGTACTCGCTGAGAAAATGCTTCCGGCAAGCGGGGCAAAGATACCGGGACCGTCCGTCAGACAAACTCTGCTCCCGCACTACGCCGCGGCAGGAAGGGCACTTCGGGCGCATATCGGGAGGCAACCCGTAAGACCGCCGCCCACACGTCCGGCACCGGTACCGTTGCTTGCCCTCGCCATACCCGTCCCTTCGCAGGTCTTCGCCCTTGCAATAGGTACACAACGGTTCGCATTCGCCCTGTTTCGTCTGTCGGATATGGTTCGCCACGATTCTCCTCTCGCTACACGATACCAAACACGACCGCGCCGAAGCGAACATTTTGTTTCCCTACCCCCCGCTTTCCTCCCACCCCGAGGGTACCCGGGGGGGGAGAAACACGGGCGGGGGGGGGAGGAAAGCGGGTACAATGGTAGCGAGAAAACCCATGTCGGACGGCTTACGCTCCGCTTTACTTTTATTATTCGCCCTGTTTTTAGTGTTTCTGAACGGCTTTTTTGTCGCCGCGGAGTTCGCGCTTGTCAAGGTGCGTGCGACCCGCCTGGAGGAGTTAGCGGCGAAGAAGCAGTTCGGGGCGCAAAAATCCCTCGACGCCGTCCGGCATCTCGACGCCTACCTTTCCGCGACGCAGCTCGGCATCACCCTCGCCTCGCTCGGACTCGGCTATGTCGGCGAGCCGGCGTTCGCGCATCTGCTGGAACCGCTCTTCGAAGGTCGGGTGCCCGAAAGTTGGAAGCACATCATCGCCGGGGGGATCGCGTTCACCACGATCACCGCGCTGCACATCGTTTTAGGAGAACTGGCACCCAAATCGCTGGCGATCCAACGGTCCGAGCAGACCGCGCTGGCAATCATCTACCCGCTCGACTTTTTCTACCGCCTGTTCAAGATGCCTATCGCCGGGATGAACAAGCTTGCCTCGCTGGTGCTGAAACCGTTCGGTATCGAGGCGGCAGGCGAGCATGAAGGCGAAGCGCACTCCGAGCAGGAACTGCGCCTGATCGTGTCGGCGAGCCGCGAGGGCGGGGAGATCCGGGAAAGCGAACAAAGCCTGATTAACCGCGTCCTCGACTTCGCACACCGAAAGGCGGACGAGGTGATGGTCCCCCGCCCCGACGTCGTCTTCCTTTCCACCGGCTTATCCGTGGGCGAGAATATCCGCATCGCGGACGAGAACGGTTTCACCCGATACCCGCTCTGCGAGAAGGGTTTGCCGGACGAACTCGCGGGCATGATCCACGTCAAAGACCTGCTCGCCCTGACGTCGCGGCGCACGGAAGCCGACGACGCCGAGCAGTTGCGGCGCATCGCCCGCACCCTGCCGCGCATCCCCGAGACGCGCCCGATCGACGCGCTTCTGCGCGATTTCCAGCGTGAAAAGCGCCACATGGCGGTCGTGGTCGATGAATACGGCGGCACGGCGGGCATTGTCACGGTCGAGGATATTATCGAGGAGATCGTCGGCGACATTCAGGATGAGTTCGACCGCACCTCGCCGGAACTGGAGCCGGTCGGCACCGACTGCTTCCTCGTGGACGCCCGGATGCCGCTGGAAAAATTGCGCAAAACGCTGGACTTCCTCGGACCCGACGAAGAAACCGAGATCGAGACCGTCGGCGGTTTCATTCTCGCGGCGCGGCACGGCGGCAGCCTCCCGATGCACATCGGCGACGCCCTGCGCTACGGCGAATCCACCTTCACGGTCGCCGAAATGACCGGACGCCGCATCCGAAAGGTCCGCGTCTGCCTCCCCAACCGCCCCGCGAACGGTTCGGACCATTCGAACTAGCACCACGTTTCTGCGATAATTACGCAACGTATCTCGAAAGCCACCAGTCGGCTATTCGATTCTCCCGAGGATTCGCTTATGCCGTGCCCCGTCCACTGAAACTGCGGAGCCACTTAGCCCGCAGTTTCCACGGTCGGGAAAGTGCCCCGAATAATTGAATAGTGCTGCCGCCATCCAGCCCTTAAATCGCCAGATCTCTTTGCGTGAAAAACCACTGACTGATTTTGAACCAGTCGCCTGTTTCTTCGTCTACAAGTGAAATATCTTTCCCCTGTTATTAGATGGAGTACCGGATGGTCCCCTGCCGAAGTTCACTCACCTTTACAACCGCCCTGTTATTCGCCACGGTCGTCGCATTCACGGTGCCGCAACCCGTCAGTGCGCGGACTTCGGATACGGCGGTCGTCCGAGATATTCCTTACGACAAGTCCGGCGATCCCAAACTCAATAGCCTGGATATTTATTCGCCGAGCGGCAAGAGCAAATGTCCCGTAGTCATTTTCATTCATGGCGGCGGCTGGCAGATCGGCGATAAACGCGGCTCGGCGAAGGGTAAATCCGAGGCATTTCCGCAAAAGGGATATGTTTTCGTCAGCGTGAATTACCGACTCGCGCCCGTTGTCAAGCACCCGGTCCTCGTCCAGGATTGCGCCAAGTCGATTGCATGGGTGCGGGAAAATATCGCGAAGTATGGCGGTGACCCGGAGAATATATTCGTCATGGGACATTCCGCCGGCGCACACCTCGCCGCTCTCGTCTCGACCGACGAGCAGTATCTCAAAAAGGAGGGACTCAGCCTTGCCGCGCTACGCGGCACCATCCTTCTCGACGGCGGTTCGTATGACATGACCGCCAGTGGCGTGAAGAAAGCGAGTAAGGACGAGACATTCGCCGATGTTTTCGGTAGCGATCCCGCCGTCTGGAAATCGGCGTCCCCGTTATACAATGTCGCACCGGGTAAAAGCATCCCCCCATTTCTAATCCTATACGTCGCTTCCCGGTTCGACACCAGGAAACAATCCGAGGAACTGGGGGCGGCATTGGTGAAAGCGAACGTGAAGGCAGATGTCCAACCTGCCCTTAACAAGACGCACGAAACACTCAACAAAGAGCTGGGAAACAGCGGGGATGTTCCCACCGGGCAGGTGTACGCGTTTCTGGAAACGGTCGTCACGGGGAAAACAGTGAGTCCCTCCGTCGTGCCGGGGACCCCGAGTAGTCAGGCAATCGGGAGCAATCTACGGCACTCCCTCGCCGCTCTGGACCTGACTCCCGCCCAGAGAACGCAGGCGAAAATGTTACTGCAGAAGTACAAAGGGGACCGCAAGAATCCCGAATTTCGGAAGGAATTCTCACGAATGCTTACCCCGGAACAACTCAGGAAGATGAAAGATCTCCGTCTTTGAAATCCGCTTGCCCCGTCCAGGAGAGCAAAGGGGATCTAATCTTCCTTCTGGAACGCCGCCCCGTCCGCAAGGCGCGCGTCTGCCTCCCGAACCGCCCCGCGAACGCTGCAGATAATTCGGGTTGATCGGAGTGTACACTTGGTGGCGGTGCCTCACACGGACACCGCGAAAATCACGTCGTCACGGGATCGGATTGTTGCAAAAGATCGTCCGCCCCGACGAGGCTGAGCCGCTCTTCGGGGTCGGAAGCGAGGACGTTTAGTTCGGGCGTGAAGCCGCCGACGCTAAACAAACAATAGCGCGGGGGATACTTACGCCAATCATTGTTCGGGGTGCGGGCGACTTTCGCCAGCAAATCGGCGTAAACGCCCGTGCCGATGGGGCGAGTCGCGCTCCATTTGCACTCGCCGAAGAGATAGCCGTCCGAAGGAGTCAGCGGGCTTGCCACCAGGTCAATCTCGATTTGACCGTCTCGGCTCCACCAGCGTCCCGCGCTTTCGAGCAGGGTTCCAACGCGGGTTTGGGCATGACGCGCGAGCCACTGATAGCAAATCTCCTCGAACACGTACCGTCCCATATAGTCGGACAGAAACGGCGCGATTCGGGCGTCATAAAGGGCTTGCGGGTCGCTAAACGCGAGTGCGCTTCGGAGGGGATGTACGAACCGATACCAGAACGCGAGGAACGGATCTCCGGCGCGATACAGGGCGCGCTTGTCGCTGGTTTCCTCGAACGCGAACTCGCGCTTGACCCAGCCGAGATCGGTCAGCACACCCAGGTAGTACGATAAGCGGGAACGGTCGGTCCCCGAAGCGTTCTGGATATTACCGAACTGCGTTTCTCCCCCGGCAATCGCTGCAAGCACCGCGTTGTAAGGGGCGGGGTCGCGCAGTTGCTCGCTCCCGAGAAGAAACGCGACCTCGTTTTCCAACGCCCCTCCGCGCTCTAAAAGAAGCCGTACCATCTCCTCGCCGAAGGGGCGACGACTATCAACGAGCGCGTGATAGCGCGGTGTTCCGCCGAAAACGCCGTAGGCAGTCAGGATGGATGCCGCATCGTAGAGCGGGCTACCGGCGTAAAACGCCGCCACATCCGCATAGC
Source organism: Armatimonadota bacterium (assembly GCA_014379275.1). Taxonomy (GTDB): domain Bacteria; phylum Armatimonadota; class Armatimonadia; order Armatimonadales; family Armatimonadaceae; genus JACMIU01. The sequence goes on from JACMMA010000684.1 coordinate 6,013, forward strand.
CGAGCGGAAACAGGCGCACGATTCCGGCGGTAAAGCGACCGTAAAGCGGCGCGGAAGATGCGCCGAGTGCCTCCATCGCGGACAGTTGCGACCCGCACAGGGCGATGAGCAAAGGGCTATGTATGCCCTCCCGATCCCACCACGATTGCAGAATACTTGCCAGTTCCGGTGTCTGATCCACCAGATACGGGAACTCATCGAGTATCAGGGCGATGCGCGGCGCGCTTCCCGCTTTTCGCGCCTGCGAGCCGACAAAGCGAAACAGAGTGTTCCACGAAACCGCGATCTCTTCCGGCGTGACTCCGGCGCCGGGGAAGCTGGCAAGCAAGGCTTCGCCGAGGGCGCGTCGCTGGACAGGCGCGGTGCTTTGATCGGCTAAATAGTAGCAGTGTGGCTTCGGTATGTCGCCGGGCGCACCGGCGAAAAAGCGTTGCAGAAGGTACGTTTTTCCGAGGCGTCGCCGCCCGTAGAGGAGAAGCAGTTGCCCCGCCGGTTGCGGCGAACGGTATGCCCGCTCTAAAGTAGCGAGTTCCCTCACCCGGTTGAAGAACGGGCTGGGTTGCGCAAGGTATCCGGCAGTCATACCTGATTATAGGTCGTCTAATCTTGTTTAGACAAGTCGTGTTTAGACAAGTCACGCTTAAGTAGATTATGGACTCCCTCGACGACGAATGGCACGCCCCGCGAACGCAGAGAGTTGAACCGTTTAAGACCGGTAGGGATTCAACCACAAAGGACACAA